>JASHYF010000435.1 GCA_030043235.1 Solirubrobacteraceae bacterium
GGAGGTCGCGCTCGTGCGCGGCGAGCACGGCGGTCGAGCGAGCGTCGGCCTGACGCTCGCGGCGCTCGCGTGCCCCGACGACGTACCCGAGCAGCTGCTCGCGCGTCTGGAGCGCCGGGTGAGCGAGCTGCGCAGCGCGCCGCTGCCGCTGCTGGACCCCGCGCCCACCGGGCGCTTCCAGGTGGCCAGCGCGATGCCGCCCGAGCACTTCGAGCAGGCCGTCGCGCGCGCCAGCGAGCTGATCGCCGCCGGGCAGCTCGAGAAGATCGTGCTCGCGCGCGAGGTGCACGTGCACGCGCCGCGCGCGTACGACCCCGCGGCCGTGCTCGGCGTGCTGCGCGCGGAGTTCCCCTCGTGCTTCGTGTTCTGCGTGGGGCGCGGCGAGGCCACGCTGATCGGCGCGAGCCCCGAGCTGCTCGTGCGACGCGAGGGACATCGCGTGAACACGCTCGCGCTCGCCGGCTCCAGCCGCCGCAGCGCCGACCCCGCCGTCGACGCGCACCTCGGCGAGCAGCTGCTGCGCCACGCGAGCTACCGCGAGGAGCACGCGATCGTCGCGCGGCGGATCGAGCGCACGCTGCGCCCACACGCCATCTGGGTGGCCGCCGCGGGCGAGCCCGAGCTCGCGCGCATCGCCAACATCCAGCATCTCGCCACGCCCATCCGCGCACAGCTGGCCGCTCCCATGGACGCGCTCGAACTCGCCGAGCTGATGCACCCCACGCCCGCCGTGGGCGGCGAGCCGCTCGAGCGCGCGGCGCCGCTGATCCCCGCGCTCGAGGGCCTCGACCGCGGCTGGTACACGGGGCCGGTCGGCTGGACGGATGCGACCGGCGACGGAGAATTTTGCGTGGCGCTACGGTGCGCGCTGCTGCGCGAGAACGTCGCGCGCTGCTACGCCGGCAACGGCATCGTCCGCGGCTCGGACCCAGCAGCCGAGCTCGCCGAGACGGAGGTCAAGCTACAGGCGCTGCTGCCGCTGCTCGCGGGGTGAGCGGGCGCCAAGGCGACCGGCGACGAGGGCCGAGGCCGAGCGGAGCGGCGCTGGCGCGGCCGGGACATCTTGCCGCGCCGGCGGTCTGCTAAAAGGCCGCGAGACGTGCCCGCACGCGCACGCCGCCGACGCGACCGGTGAGCGTGCGCCCGTGCAGCTCCAGCCTGCCGGCGAGACGGCCGCGCACGGTCAGACGGCCGGTGAGCTCGGGCAGCACTTCCGCTCCTCGACGGAAGTGGATCGTGCCGCTGAGCTTCACGCCGGGCACGTCGACCATGCCGTGCAGCGTGTCCCCGGTCGCGGTCAGTTCGGCGCTGATCCCGCTGATTTCCCAGTAGCCACCGCGCAGTCCTCCGCCGTCGATGCCCGTCTGTCCGAGCACGTCCTCGATCGTCATCGCCGCCGCGTCCGCGACCCGCCCCGACAGACGCGACCGCGACGCGGCGGGCGCGACCTTCGCGAGCGACGCGGGCGGCAGCGGCAGGGCCTGCGCTTCACCGGAGGGCGGGCACGACGCGGGGGCGTGGCCCGCGGCGAGGAATGCGATCATCGCGCGTTTCGCGCAGCCGGTGGTGTCGGTGGTGACGGTCGAATGCCCGTCGTCGGGGACCCTCAGCAGCTGCGCGTCGCTGTAGTCGGCGAGGTTCGCGAGGTCCTGTTCGTACGGTGTGCGCAGGTCGTCATCGCCGGAGAGAATCAGCGTGGGGGTCGCCGAGACTCCCGTCGGGGAGGGCGGTGCGGGTCTTGTCGCCGGCCAGCTCATGCACACCCGGAGCTCTGACTCGGCGAGTGCGGTTGTGGGTGAGAACGGCGCGGTGGCCCCGGCGGGCAGCGATGCGAGCCACCTGTGGAGAATGGCGGCGCGTTCCGTGGGGGCGGAGTCGGGTGACCACGGCAGTTCGTCCTCGACGCAGGAGGTTGCGACGTTCAGCACGCCAGACGTCGAGATCTCGGCGAGCGACGGATGCGACTCGGCCGCCGCTTCGGAAACGAGCGGGCCTGGCCACGGCGAAGCAGGCGGCGAGGCTTCCCCCTCCGGGGACGATGCCGCGAGCGGGAGGACGCCGCCGATCGCTTCGCGCTCGACGGTGCCCGCCAGCCGCACGAGCGGCGGGTAATCGCCGCGGGCGGCCGCGGCGATCGCGGCGGGCGCGAGCTCGCGCGTCAACGGCTCGACGTCGAGCCCGAGGAGCATGTTCAGGAGATCCCTTTCGGTGAGGGTCGCCGGGCTCAGCCGGCCACGGCCGTCGTAGACCTTCGCCTTCAAGGGGTGGCGGTGGAGTTGCCTCGCGACATCCACGAGATTGGCGTACAGGTCGTGCGTGAACGAGCGGCATGCGCCGGCGCCGCAGATCCCTTCGTCGAGCACGCGGGGAAGAGCGTGCAGGCGCTCGAGCCCGAGCGGATCCGGCCCGGTGGTGGGCACGAGCGAGTCGAGCACCATCCGCGCGACCCCCTGCGGATGCTCGCGGGCGTACATACCCGCGACGCGTGTGCCGTAGGAGACGGCGAACAGGGACAGCGGCGCGCCGCCGAGCGCTTCGCGCAACGCATTCAGGTCTTCCACCGATTCCTGGCTCGTGTAGTAGGCGCGCGTGGGGCCGAGCGCCGCGCCGCATCCCTCGACGAACGCCGACAGCCCGCCGCCGCTCAGAGACGAGGAGATTCCTGCCAGCGTTTCGACACCCGCCGGCGATTCGCCCACCGGCGGACACTGGAGCGCCTGCGACTGGCCGGTCCCGCGCTGGTCGAACGCAACCAGTTCGAAGCCGCGCAGCGCGGCGTCACGCGCGAGCGGAGCGATCACCTGCTCGAACGCTGGCAACGCCGGTTGCCCGGGGCCGCCAGCGAGCAGCACGAGCACGCCCGTGCGCGGCGCGCTCGCGGGCACGCGCTGGACGGCGAGCCCGATGTCCCCGACGGCCGGGTCTGCGCGATCGAACGGCACATCGAGCGTCGCGCACTGAAGACCGCTCGCGTGGTGGATCAGCTGCTTTGGCGAGCACGCGCCGAAGGCGAGCGCGGGAGGCTGCGCTTCGGCGCCTGCGGGCGCGACCAGCGCCAGCGCGGCGCAGGCGAGCGGGACTGCAACCAGGAGGCGGACGCCGGCGCTCACAACGCTGTGATCCCCAACCACGCTGCGAGTGTCTGCGCGGCGGTCCTGCTCGCCCTGCCCACTTCGCTCGACGTGCGTTCTTCCTGGCGTTCGATCATCGTCGCGCTGCGCGCCTCACGCCGATTCTCGAAGCGTCCCAGCATGCGCGCGAGCTTCGTCTTGTGAGGTTCTTCCAACAGGGCAAGAAGGGACGCGAGGGACCCCGATTCGCTCCTTCCGGAGCGGGCGAGGAATTCGCTCGTGCTCTGCGGCAGCGTCGCGTACGCGCTCGCCTTCCATGCGTCGATGTCGGCGCACACGTCCGGAAGCGCGATCGTCGCGGGCGCGAGTTCTTCCGCGGCGCGTTCGTGCACGAGTCGCGTGAGCTGCTGGTCGCTCCATCTGAGCCGGTCGAGCGCGTGGGCGTACGCCAGCCGCGCGGCACGCGTGCTCGCTGCGCCTACGTCGAGCAGCGTCAGCTTCGCCTCTTCGCCGATTTCTTCGAATGCCGCGTCACGCGGCGCGTACGTGAGCGCGAACGGGCAGGCGGTGGCGATTTCACGCTCACGGGTGTCGATCGCGCTGACGCTCGCGTCGAGCGCGGCGGCCGCGTCGCGTGCGTACGTCTCGCTGGCGCGCAGGTACGCGCGCGTGGCCCTGGCGTCGTCGGGATGCGCCGCCGCGAGCGCCGGCGCGGACAGCAGCGTGCACACTGCGCACACGAGCGCGGCCAGGCGCTTCATGAGAGTCCTCCGCCGGACCAAGCTCTTGCCCCTGGAGCGCCGACGCCAAGCCCGGGCGAGGGCTGAGTCAGCGGTTCCGTCATCGAATTGGTTCACGATCTTGTAACCACCTCGATGCGACGGCTCGAGACGCGTCTCCAATTGACGCCGACGCGCCTGCGTGCTCGCTGCAAGCCCGCGAGACGGCCTGCCAGATCTCGTGGTGGAGCGCCACGTTGCGCGCGCGGTCCGTGCGCACGTGCACGATCGTCGAGCGCGCCCGTCGCGCAAGCGCGCTCGCCAGCGCGGCGGGGAGCTCCGTGAGCGTCGCCACCGGTTCATGCGCGAGGCCGTAGAGGATGGCGGCCTGCGTGAAGTCGACGCCGGTGGGGGTGGCGATGTGGGTCGTGTAGACGTCGTGGCACCGCCCGGTGATCGCCGCCTCGCCGCCGGCCGGCTCGTTGTTCTCGTGCGTGTCCGGCGCACGTCCCATGCCCGCCGATGACACCGCGAGGAAGTCGAAGATCCCACCGCCGGCGTTGTCGAGCAGCACCGTCGTCAGCTTCAGCGAGAGCCTGCCCGCCGCCAGCAGCCCGCCGATGTCGTGGGCGAGCGCGACGTCCCCGATCAGCAGCACCACCGGGCCGACGCCGTCGGCCGCGGCGCCGAAGGCCGAGGAGACGGTGCCGTCGATGCCGTTGGCGCCGCGGTTGCACAGCACGCGCGGCGGGTCCTCGCGCACCGGCCAGAAGGTCTCGATGTCGCGCA
>JASHYF010000436.1 GCA_030043235.1 Solirubrobacteraceae bacterium
GCCGGCTCCAGCGTCAGCTCGGCGGCCAGCGAGATCGACTGCATCACCGTCGCCAGCTCGTGCCTGCCGTCCGCGCGGACTCGCCCCACGAACAGCCCCAGGTTGATCTTCGCGGGCGCCAGCGCACGGTGAACGCCGGGCAGCAGCGCGTCAGTGGCGTTCACCGCGCGAACCTCCTGCTCTCATAAAAAACTCACAGCCCGCGCAGGCTTGCATCCTCGAGCGCACGGGCGAGCGCGCGAAAGTCCTCCGGCGACAGGCGCTCCGCGCGCACGTCAGCCGGATGCCCCAGCCGCGTGAGCGCCTCGCGCATCCGCTCGCGGGCCGGGGTGCGCGCGCCGGGCGGGCGCGATCGCGCTGCCGCCGCCAGGGCAAGCGAGCCGGCGAGCGTCTTGCGCCGGTGGGCGAACGCGTCCGCCACCAGCGTGCGCAGCGCCGGCGACACCGGCTGTGCGCCCGGCCTTCGGCGCATGCCCACGAGCACCGAGTCCACGTTGGGGACCGGATGGAACACCGTGCGCGGGATCGCGCGCAGGACGCGCACTTCGCACGCAAGCTGAGCGAGCACGGAAGGCACGCCGTACGCGCCTTTGTCCGATCCCGCCGCCAGCCGCTCGCCCACCTCGCGCTGCACCATCGCCACCCAAGCGTGCACGCTCGGCAGCTCCGCGATCGTGCGCAGCAGCACGCTCGCCGCCACGCCGTACGGCAGGTTCGCGATCACCTTTCCCGGCGGCGGGTCGAGCGCCGCCAGGTCGAGGTCCATCGCGTCCGCCCAGTGCACGCTCACGTTCGCATACCGTCCCGTCGCGTCCGCCAGCGCCTCGCGCAGGCGCACGTCGATCTCCACCACGTGCACGTGCGCCACGCGCTGCGCCAGGTACTCCGACAGCACCCCCAGCCCACCGCCCACCTCCAGCACCACGTCCCGCCGCGACAGCTCCGCCGCGCGGCCGATCACGCCGAGGATGTTCGAGTCCACCAGGAAGTTCTGACCCAGCTCGCGGTCCGGGCGCACGCCGAACCGGCGCATGCGTCGCAGGCTCGGCTGGACCGGCTCGGCCACCGCGCTCACCTGCCTGCCCGCCTGCCTGCCCGCCTGCCTGCCCGTGCCCTTCTGGGTACGCCCCCATCGGGGGTGTGCCCTTCTGGGTATGCCCCCGAAGGGGGTGCCCCCCGCCATGGGGAGTGCCCCTCTGTGGGGTACGCCCAGCCGAACACGCGCGCGGCGTTGCGCTCTACCGCCGCGCCCAGCTCGTCCACGCCCACGCCGCGCAACTCCGCGAGGAACGCCGCCGTGTGCACCACGAACGCCGGCTGGTTGCGTTCCTTGCGCACCGGCTGGGGGGTCAGATACGGTGCGTCCGTCTCCACCAGCAGCAGCTCCTCCGGCACCCGCCTTGCCGCCTCGGCCAGGTCCGCTGCGTTCTTGTACGTGACGTTGCCCGCAAACGAGATCGCGTAGCCGCGGCGCACGCACTCCTCCAAGCGCGCGGGCATCGAGAAGCAGTGCATCACCACGCTCACTCCCTGCGCTTGCGCGGCCAGCTGGTCCAGCGTGTCCTCTTCCGCCGCTCGCGTGTGGATCACCAGCGGCTTGTCCGTCTCCCTCGCCAGCTCGATCTGCGCGGCGAACGCGCGCGTTTGGTCTGCGCTCGGGGGGACGGTATCGCGATAGTAGTCCAGGCCCGTCTCGCCGATCGCCACGCAGCGCTCGTGCGCCGCCAGCGCGCGCAGCTCCGCCAGGTCCGCCTCGTCGAAGCCCTTCGCCGCCTGCGGGTGGCGCCCGATCGCCGCGTACACCTGCGGGAAGTCCTCCGCCGCCGCCAGCGCCGCGCGGCAGGAGGCCCCGTCGATGCCCACCGTCAGGATCCGCGTCACCCCCGCCGCGTCAGCCGCCGCCACCAGCTCCGCGTTCGGCTGCTCGCACAGGTGCAGATGCGTGTGGGAGTCCACCACCGTCAGCGTGCGCTCGTCGATCTCGCGGCCACGCCGTTCACGAGGACTTCGGGAACAGCGGCTCGAGCTCACCCAGCCGCACGCCCGGCGCCGCCGCCGCGTCCCAGCGCGCGCCCGCCAGCGAGCGGTCCTCCGTGCCCAACGCCCACAGCAGCCTGTCGGTGCTCTGCGGCAGGTACGGGTGCAGCAGCACCGCCACCACACGCAGGCCACCCACCAGCGTGCACAGCACGCGGTCGAGATCCTGCGCGCGCGCGTCGTCCTTCGCCAGCTGCCACGGCGCGCGCTCCTCCACGTAGCGGTTCAGCCGGCGCACGCGCTGCCAGATCACCTCCAGCGCCCCAGTCAGCTCCGCGCGGTCGATCAGCCATTCCACCTCCCCCGCCAGGCCGGCGAAGTCCGCGTTCAGCTCCTCGTCCAGCGCGGCCGCCGGCGGCGCCCCGTCGCGGTAGCGGTGCACCATCGCGATCGTGCGGCTCGCCAGGTTGCCCAGCTCGTTCGCCAGCTCGCTCTCGTAGCGCAGCTCGAACGACGCCGTCGACACCGACCCGTCCTGGCCGAACGGAACGTCGCGCAGCAGATAGAAGCGCAGCGCGTCCGTTCCGAAGCGCTCGATCACCGCGAAAGGATCCAGCACGTTGCCCAGCGACTTGCTCATCTTCTCGCCCTCCATCAGCAGGAAGCCGTGCACGAACACGTGCTCCGGCAGCTCCAGCTCAGCCGCCATCAGCAGCGCCGGCCAGTACACCGCGTGGAAGCGCAGGATGTCCTTGCCGATCAGGTGGTACGTGGCCGGCCAGAACGTGCGCACGAGGTCCGTCCCCGCGCCCACCGCTGCCGCCGGCGCGGCTGCCGCCGGCGCGGCTGCCGCGGGCGCGGCTGCCCCC
>JASHYF010000437.1 GCA_030043235.1 Solirubrobacteraceae bacterium
CGTGCCCGTACAGCTTCGGCGCACGCCCGCTGTGCAGGCGCTCGGAGAAGATCGCCACCACGCCGGCCTCGCCATGCGGGTCCTGGCGCGGTCCGTACACGTTGCCGAGCCGGCACACGGCATGGGGAATCCCGGAGGAGAGCGACCAGGTCTTCACGTACGCCTCAGCCGCCCACTTGGACGCGCCGTAGGGCGACAGCGGAGCGGGGATCCAGTCCTCGCGCGTGGGCATCGGCGCCGCGTCGCCGTACAGCGCGCCGCCGGTCGAGGTGAACACCACCGGTGCGCGGCAGCGCTCGGCGGCCTCCACCACGTTGAGCGTGCCTTTGACGTTGACCTCGCAGTCGCGTACCGGGTCCTCTACGGAGGCCACCACGCTCGCCTGCGCAGCCAGGTGGAAGATCGTGCTCGGCCCGCGCTCGGCGACAGCCGCCTCCAGCGCGGGCATGTCCACGATGTCCAGCTCTAGCAGCTCCGCCGCGTCCGCCACCCGGGCGGCGTCGCCCGAGGAGAGGTCGTCGACGACCGTCACCGCGCAGCCGTCTGCGAGCAGCGCGTCGACGAGGTGCGAGCCGATGAAGCCGGCGCCGCCGGTCACGATCGCGCTGGATGCCATCCGCGGGAAATCTATACCGACGCCGTCGACGCGGACGCGGCGAGCAGGTCTTCGACCGCTTCCACCGACTCGTCGATGCGCTCGAGCACGCGCATGCCGCGCCGCTCCCGCGGCAGGCTTCCGCCGACCGCCGGTCCGCCCAGCACGATCGGCAGGTCCGGGCGGCTGCAGCGCAGGTCGCGCAGCGCCATCTCGACCGATTCCGCGGTCGTGGGCACCGTCGCGCCGACGACCACGAGGTCGGGCGACTGGCTGTTGATCATCTCCAGCAGCCGCTGTGCCGAGAGGTCGGTGTCGAAGATCGTGTGAAAGCCCGCCGCGGCGAGCTGGTCGTGGACCATCTGCAGGCCGAGCGTGTGCTCGTCGCCCGCCACGCCCGCCAGCAGCACGCGCTCGCGCGTGGGCTCGGTGTTGCCGGTCATGTAGCGGTAGAGGGTCGCGAGCACGCGCCGGGTGATGGTGTTCGCGCGACGCTCGCGGTCGGCGTCCATCTCTCCCCCTCCCGCAAGCACGGTGATGCGCCGCAGCGCCGGTCCGATCACCTCCGCGTGCAGCGTGGTCGGCGAGATGCCGTCCTCGATCGCCGTGGCGATCGCCGCCTCGGCCATCTCCGCGTCGCCGCGTTCGAGCGCGGTGGCGAACGTCTCGAGCGTGCTCTCCACGAGCGCCACCGGGTCTGAGCGCAGCTGCGCGCGCGCGTCCGGGCCGGTGCGTCCGAGCACTTCCATGAACGCGTCCAGCAGCACCGGGTCGAAGTGGCGCCCGCGCTGTTCGCGCATCATCTGCACCGCCTCGTCGATCGAGAAGGCCTTGCGATAGACGCGGTCGCTGGTGAGGGCGTCGAACACGTCGGCCACCGCCACGATGCGCCCCTCGATCGGGATCGCCTCGCCCTTCAGCCCACGCGGATAGCCCGTGCCGTCCCACTTCTCCTGGTGGCTGAGCGCAATCGTCGCCGCCATGTCGAGGATCGAGGAGGACGAGCCGCGCACCAGGCGATGTCCCTCCTCGGCGTGCGTCTCCACGATCGCCCGCTCCTCGGGCGTGAGCGGACCGGGCTTCAGCAGAATCGCATCCGGTATCGCCACCTTGCCCACGTCGTGCAGCGGCGCGGCGTGGCGCAGCCGCTCGCAAAACTCCGCGTCCATGCCGATGTGCTCGGCCAGCAGCACCGAGAAGCGCCCGATGCGCTCGATGTGCGCGCCCGTGTCCTCGTCGCGGAACTCCACCGCCATGGACAGACGCTGCACGGTCTCGGCCTGGGCGATCTCCAGCTCGGAGAGCGCGCGTTTGAGCTCGCTCGTGCGGCGCTCGATCTCGCCCTCGAGGGCCAGGCGGCTGCGCGCGCCGACGTGCCATCCGAGCACGCTCGTCGCGACGGCCAGCACGGCCAGGCAGCCAACCACCGGCGGCGATGCGCCCGCGAGCAGCGCTCCCACGAGCGACGCCGCGCCGAGCAGCGCCCACGGCGCACCGGCCAGGAGCGGATGGGGCCGCCCGCTCGGGCGTCCAGGTGGTCGCCGCGAGGGGCGCCCATGCGTGCCGGCGCGCCTAAGCATGAGCGCGCCGATTCGAGAGCTTGCCGACACCGCCCTGGCGCGTCCCCCGCGCCCGGCGGTCGGCTCTGCCGGCCGCCGAAGAAAGCTGGCTTGGATTGCGCCGTTCACCGAAAGCTCTCGCGTTCTTCTCCGGTCTGAGATGTGCGCGGTCTACCGGCTCCCCATTCGACCCCGCCACGACCGGGCTTGACTCGGTTTCAACAAGCGTAGACATATGATCCAAGCACACGTCAGGCCCCGCGTTGCAGTTGCTCGATGCTGATCGCGTGCGTCGGCGCGGCTATTTCGGCGGCCTCGTTCCAATCCTCGAAAAGGAGCTTTCCCCGCTTGGCGGCGCCCCAAACGATCTCCAACGGATAGGGGATTCCGCTGCTGGCGACGTACATCGTCGCCCCCTGCGCGAGGTCGCTCACGCCGACTGTCCCGCGCCCGTCGACCGTGACGCCCGCCGCCCGCGAGAGCGCGCCATGGCCCGCGATCGTGCCGCCCAGCAGCTTGCCCAGATCGGTGAGCGAGGCCAGCGATCGGAGCGCCCCACCGGCGGCCGGCCCCTTCAACCAGATGCCCTGCAGCCGTCGCGCCGCGGCAGGCCCGGCGACGCGTTCATAGAAGGACGGGCTTCCGCTCACATACAGCGACCCGTCGAGCTCGATCAGCCGGATGCTCAGCGCGCCGAGCGTCACGCGCCCCGTGCCGCCCTTGTCCGCAACGAGCTCCATGTCGAGAGATATCGGCTTGCCTTCGACGAGAATTGAGCCCGCAACGTGCACCGTCGCCGCTCCCACCGCCGCCGATTTCGCGGCTGCAACGATCTGTGCAGGCGCCTTCGCCGCAATCCCGTTGCTGGATGAGCCGGAGCTCCCGCAGCCACCCAGCGCGATCACGAGCGCGAGCGCGAGCGCGAGCGACCGCGGCGAAGCTTCGGGCGGCGCAGGCCGTGAAGGCATCACGGGGCTCGGCGGCTAGACGGCGCCCCACCGGCGCGAGCCGTTGTGCTCAGCGACCGGCTCGGCCGAGCGGACGCGGAGCAGCAACTCCTGGAGGAAGCCTTTGCCGATCACGCTGAGGCTGAGCAGCGAGCCGAACAGCACGACCGCGTCGATGCTCTCCCGGCCCTGCTCGTTCCAGTAGTCGTCGGCGAGGTTCAGCCACAGCGCGAACTCGTCGAGCGTGAGCGCCGCGCCGGCGCCGTACGCGAGCGAGGTGATGCGCGAGCTGCGGCAGCGCTCTTGGATGCCGATCTCGAGCATCCACAGATAGCCGACGGTCAGCAGGCCCGTGATCCCGAAGGTCATGTGATGGATGTGGCGGCCACCGGGGGTTATGTTGCGGAACGGCCCGCGTTCGGCGCGGATGGCGTGGGTTATCGCGCGCACCCCCGCGAAGGTCACGAAGAAGGCGCTCGTCGAGAGCAGCTGGCGCTCTTTGCGCCGGTCCTCGAAGTGCCTGCAGTACAGCGCGTGCAGCTCGCGCGCGCTGAGCAGCCGCGGGAGCCGGCTCAGCGGCGGCGTTCGCGAGGTTGGGGGCTGGACGTGCGCGTTCAACGACCTCACCCTAGATGGTGCGGCGCGCAGACGGCGTGGATCGCGCGGAGCAAACGAAGGTGCACCGGTCAACCTTTCTCGGCTTTTCGTCGATATGGACGCACGATGCAGATGCAGCGTGCCGCCGGAACTCGATCACATCCGGGCAGCGCCTGGCCGCATGCCGGCCGCCGGCGAGGTCGTCGTGTCAGATAGCCATACCCCCCAAGACTCCCCCGGGCCCGAGCGTCCCGCCGACCTGCCCAAGCCTGCCGCTCCGGCCGCGGGGGATCCCGCCGGCCCGGCCGCAGGCTCCGCGCCCGCCGCGGGGAGTCCTGCCGCGCCCGCCGCG
>JASHYF010000438.1 GCA_030043235.1 Solirubrobacteraceae bacterium
TGCGCGCCGCCCACACCTCCCGCACCGCGCGCTCGAGCTCCGCGTCGCTCGCGCCGGCGCGCAGCAGCGCGCGCAGGTCGTGGCCGCGGCGCGCGAACAGGCACGTGAACAGCTTGCCGTCCGCGGACAGCCGCGCGCGCGTGCAGCTCGCGCAGAACGGCTGGCTCACCGAGTGGATCAACCCGATCTCGCCCGCGCCGTCGCGGTAGCGGTAGCGCGTGGCGACCTCCCCGCCGGCGCTCGGCGCGAGCGGCTCCAGCGGCCAGCGCTCGGCGAGCGCCCGCACGAGCTCCTCGGCCGGCACCACCTCATCCGCGCGCCAGCCGTTCGTGGAGCCCACGTCCATGTACTCGATCAAGCGCAGCACCACCGGGCTGTCCCGGAAGCGCTCCGCCATGTCGAGCACGCAGCGCTCGTTCACCCCGCGGCGCACCACCATGTTCACCTTCAGCGGTCGAAGCCCCGCCGCGAGCGCCGCCTCGATGCCAGCGAGCACCCGCCGCGCCGGCAGCGGCACGTCGGCGATCTCCGTCAGCACCACGTCGTCCAGCGCGTCCAGGCTGACGGTGACGCGCGTCAGCCCCGCGTCCGCCAGCGCCTGCGCGCGGGCCGCCAGCAGCACGCCGTTGGTCGTCATCGCGATCTCCTCCAGCCCCTCTATCCGGGCGAGCATTCCCACCAGGCGATCGAGGTCGCGGCGCAGCAGCGGCTCGCCACCGGTGAGGCGCACCTTGCGCACGCCGAGCCCGGCGAACACGCGCGCCAGGCGCTCGATCTCCTCGAAGCTCAGGATCTCCGCCCGGGGCAGGAAGCGGAAGCCGGGCCCGTACACCTCGCTGGGCATGCAGTAGCGACAGCGCAGGTTGCAGCGGTCGGTCACCGAGATGCGCAGGTCGCGCAGCGGACGGTCGAAGCGGTCGAGCATCGTCGTGTCGGCTACCCGCTCACCCGGGGACGAGCTCTCGTCGTGACCAGGGACGAGTGGATCGCGGCGTTCGCGCGCGACGCACGTGTCGAGCGCCCGTCCGCGGAGGAGGTCCGCGCGCTGCTCGAGCTCGCCGGCACAGCCCCGCACGCCCGCATCCACTCGCGCGCCCTGTGAAGGTCGGCTGCGTCGTTGACGCTGAAGCACAGACGCTCCGGCCGGCCGAACCGCGCGATCGCATCCTCCCCCACCACCCTCGGCTCCAGCGCTTCGAGCGCGCCGCGCAGCGAGTCTCTGGCGGCGAGCGCGCGCGCGAGCACGGGAAGGTCCGAAGGACTGTAGAGCGCCGGCAGCGGCTGCACGCGGCCGCCCGCTTCCGCGACCGTCGTCTCCAGCGCGTGCGCGGGAGTGCCCTCGCCGCCGCCGTGCGCGAGCCACGCGAGCAGCTCGCCGCTCACGAACGGCATGTCGCAGCCGATCGCCAGCACCGGCGCCCGCGCGTGACGTAGGGCCGCCACGATCCCGCACAGCGGGTGCCGCGGCCGATCGGGCTCGTACACGATCGGCGCGCACAGCGCCGGCAGCCCGCTCGCTCGCTTGGCCATCACCACCGCCGGCAGGCCCGCGTCGCGCGCGGCGCCGAGCGGATAGGAGATCAGCGGCCGCCCGCACAGCTCCACCGACGCCTTGGCGGTGCCCATGCGCGTGGACAGGCCGCCTGCGAGCACCGCCGCGAGAGCTCGTGGCCCCTGCGCCGTCTGCACGTGCGCGTCCATCGCCCCCAGTCTCGCACGACACACAGTTGATCGGCGCCTGCGCTCTACAGTTGCCGTGCGATGGACGCAAGCGAGCATGTGGAGATCGACGACGCTCGGCGCATCGTGCTGGACGCGCTCAGCCCGCTTGCGGCGGTCACGCTCGAGCTCGACGCCGCGCTCGGGCGCGTGCTCGCCGAGGACATCGCCGCCGAGTCGCCCTTTCCCCCGTTCGACAGCTCGGCCATGGACGGCTTCGCGGTCAGGACCGCTGACCTCACGCACACTGCTGCGAGGGCGCCGGTGGCGCTGCGCGTCGTCGACGAGTCGCGCGCCGGGCGCCCCGCGCGCCTGGCGCTCGCGGACGGGCAGGCGATCGCCATCTCCACCGGCGCTGTGATCCCCATGGGAGCGGACGCCGTCGTGCCCGTCGAGCGCACGCGCCGTGAGGATGGCGTCGTGTACGTGCCCGTGCAGGTGCGCCCGGGAGCGGACGTCCGTCGCGCAGGCGAGGACGTGGCGGCGGGCACGAGCGTGCTGACGCGCGGCACGCCGCTCGGGCCGGCGCAGCTCGGCATGCTCGCCACGCTCGGGCGCGCGCACGTGAGCTGCGCGCGTGCGCCACGCATGTCGGTGCTCGTCACCGGCGACGAGCTGCTCGCGGCGGGCGAGCAAGCGCGCCCTGGGACGATCAGGGACTCCAACTCCCACTCGATCGCCGCGCTCGCCCGCTGCGCGGGGGCGGAGGTGGTGCGCAGCGCGGTGCTGCGCGACGAGGAGCACGTCACGCGCGCGGCGCTCGCCCAGGCCGCGGGCGACTGCGACGCGGTGGTCGTGTGCGGGGGGGTGTCCGTCGGCGAGCACGACCACGTGCGTCCCAGCCTGCGCGCGCTCGGTGCGCGCCAGGCGTTCTGGGGCCTTGCGCTCAAGCCCGGACACCCCACCTGGTTCGGCACGCTCGACGGCGTGCCGGTGTTCGGCCTGCCCGGCAACCCCGTGTCCGCGATCGTCACCTTCGTG
>JASHYF010000439.1 GCA_030043235.1 Solirubrobacteraceae bacterium
ATGAGCAGGCGCGCCTGCGGCGCGCGGAGGGGATGAGCCCGCTGCAGGCCGCGCGCGCGATCTCGCTCGAGCGCTGGGCCGGCTGGGGCGAGGGCGAGCGCCTGGTGGTGAACCTCGCCAACATCTACGCCGAGCTGGCCGGCGAGCACGAGCCCCCCGACGCGCTGGCGGCGTTCGAGCAGATGGCCGAGCTGGCGGGCCTGGGCGCACCCCCAAGCGCACCCCCAAGGTAAATGGGAGCAAGAGGACTCGGGCCCTCAGCGCTCAGGGGTACATGGCGCGCTATGCGCTCGCGCCCCAGTCGAACGCGTCGCGGAGCTCTTGGAGCACGAGACGCTCATGGCCGGCCGCGATCGCCTCGATGATGGAGCGGCCGCCGTAGGCCGCCGCGGGACGCCGGACCACTCCTGGGATGCGGTCCGGCTTGAGCTTCGCCGTGAGCTGATCGGCGATCGCACCGAGAGTCGCGAGCTTCTCCTGACGCTCGCCGGGCACGCCTCGGGCCTGCCACTGTTCGATCGCCTGGCGACGCACGCCGAACAGCCGGCCAGGCTCGGTGCGGCTGACGCCGAGCACCGATGCAATGCGGTCGAGAGGTGTTCGAACGCGGGCAAGCTCGTCGCTGACCGCGCGGTAGAAACGCACCGCCTCCTCATCGCCGAGCGGCCAGGCGGGCAGATGCCGCTCCCGCGGAGGTGCGAGGGCGCGCAAGGGCAAGCTAAACGCAAGCTCTCCGCGCCGACGGGCGAAACCGGCGCGCGCCCGCGCGTGTCGGCTAGCGTTCCCAGCATGAGGGGTGCGGTGAAGGCGGCGCTGGCGGTGACGCTCGCATGGAGCGCGCTCGGTCTGCTTGCGAACGGCGCGGTGGGAAAGGCGGGGAGCGGCGCTACGGCCAAGGCGGCTGGCGGCCAGGCGTTCGTGCGCGTGAACCAGGTCGGCTACCCGGCGACTGCCCCCAAGCGCGCGTACCTGATGTCCACGAAGAGCGAGACGGGCGAGGCGTTCACGGTGCGCTCCGGCGAAGGAACAGCAGTGTTCACCGGCACGGTGGGCGCGTCGCAGGGGCGTTGGAGCAAGAGCTTCGAGTACGTGTACGCGCTCGACTTCAACGCAGTGCAGGCCCCCGGCACGTACACGGTGTCGGTCGAAGGGCGCACGCCGGCGTCCTCGCCTGCGTTCGCGATCGCCTCGGCGCAGGCGCTGTACGAAAGGCCGCTCGCGAACACGCTGTCGTTCTACGAGAACGAGCGCGACGGCCCCGAATACATCCCCTCCGCGCTGCGCACCGCGCCGGCGCACCTGAACGACGAGCACGCGATGACCTACGCCACGCCGGCGGTCAACGACGAAGGCGAATTCAAGGGAGAACTGGAAAGCCTCGGCGAAACGATCGACGCGGCCGGTGGCTGGTGGGACGCGGGCGACTACCTGAAGTTCGTGCAGACGACCAGCTACGCGGTGGACCTGATGGAGATCGGCGTGCGCGACTTCCCCGCGCAGATGGGCGCCGCCTCGGCGCGCTCGAACTTCACCGAAGAGGCCCGCTTCGGCGTGGAATGGCTGCTGCGCATGTGGAACGACGACACGCGCACGCTCTACTACCAGGTGGGCATCGGCGAGGGCAACGCGAACACGATCGGCGATCACGACATCTGGCGCCTGCCCCAGGAAGACGACGCCTACGGCGGCGAAAATCCGCTGTATCGCTTCATCCGCCACCGCCCGGTGTTCCGCGCCGGCCCGCCCGGCTCGCCGGTGAGCCCCAACCTCGCAGGCCGCGACGCGGCGGCGTTTGCCGAGTGCTTCCAGGTCTTCCATCTCACGCGCCCGGAACTCGCCGGCCGCTGCCTGCTGTCGGCCGAGCACATCTTCGAACTCGCGAACACCGATCCCCGCGGCAACCTGCTGACGACGATCCCCTTCGACTTCTATCCCGAGACCGAATGGCGCGACGACCTGGAGCTGGGCGCCACGGAGCTCGCGATCGCGCTGTCCTCCGCCTCCGGGGACGATGCGAGCTCGGAACTGCCCGCCGGCCTGCCGCACACGCAAGCGCTGTACTACCTCGAAGACGCGGCGCACTGGGCGGGCGAATACCTCGCGCACAACCCCGAAGGCGGCGAAGGGCTGAACCTGTACGACGTGAGCGGCCTCGCCGACTTCGAGCTCGTGCGCGCGCTGCGCGCCGCCGGCGAGGAGTCCGGCCTCGCGGTGGGCGAAGCGCAGCTGATCGCGGGACTCGGCGAAAAACTGCAGGCGGCGGAAGAACAGTCGCGGAGCGAACCTTTCGGCTTCGGCTTCCCGTGGTCGGAAGCCGACACCGCCTCGCACGGCGACGGCCTGTCGGTGATGGCCTCCGAGTACGACTACCTCGCCGGCGCATCGTCCCCGGAGGGGGAACCGCCCTACGAAGCGTCCGCGGCGCGCTGGCTGGGCAACGTGCTCGGCGCGAACGCGTGGGGCTCCTCGTTCATCGTCGGCGACGGCAGCACCTTCCCCGACTGCCTCCAGCACCAGGTCGCCAACATCGTGGGGTCGCTGAACGGCTCGCCGCCGGTGCTCGCCGGCGCGGTGGTCGAGGGCCCCAGCGGCGAAACGAGCAAGGGCAAGCTCCCCGGCATGCGCGCGTGCCCGGTCGAAGGCGGCAACGCGTTCGCGCGCTTCAACAGCGCCAAGGCCAAATACAAGGACAACGTGCAGACGTACACCAACACCGAGCCCGCGATCGACCTGACCGCCTCCTCGATGCTCGCGTTCTCGTGGCAGATGGCCTCGCCGGGCCCGCTGCGGGGCGAACCGGCGCTCACGCCGGCGCTGGCCAGCCGCCCATTCGTCCCTCCCCTGTGAAATCTGGGCCGGCGGCGGCGGCGACCACCTCGCGCTGGCGTACGGCCACGGCGACGCCACGCGGCCCGCTCCTCCTCTCATAAAAATATATTTATTGAGATGGGTTGACATACCGTGCGGTATGTGACAGGGTCCCGCCCGTGATGCGAGATGGGCTCGCACTTCCTCCCGGGCCGCGCCTGCCGGTGGCGCTGCAGACGGCGATCTGGTTTCGCCGCGCGCAGTGGCTGCTGGACGAGTGCCAGGCGCGCTTCGGCGACATGTTCACGCTGAGGATCGCGGGCGAAGGCACGTGGGTGGTGACCTCCGACCCGGACGCGATCAAGCAGGTGTTCACGGGCGATCCGCGGCTGCTGCACGCGGGCGAGGCCAACCGCATCCTGCTGCCGCTCCTCGGGCCGAGCTCGGTGCTGCTGCTCGACGACGGCGCCCACCTGCGCCAGCGGAAGCTGATGCTGCCGCCGTTCCACGGCGAGCGCATGCAGCGCTACGGCGAGCTGATGGCCGCCGTGGCCGCCGAGGAGATAGAGCGCTGGCCGCTGGGCGAGCCCTACCCGCTGCGCCCGCGCATGCAGGCGCTCACGCTGGAGATCATCCTGCGGGCGGTGTTCGGCGAAGCGGAGGGCCCGCGCTATGAGCGCCTGCGCCGCGAGCTGCGCCGGCTGCTCGATCGCGGCGGCCGCCCGCTGAGGACCGCCGCGATCGCGGCGCTCGACGCCCGGCAGCTGCAGCGGCTGCGGAGCTTCCGGCGCGACGTCGAGCGAGTGAACGCCCCGATCTACGAGGTCATCGCCGCCCGCCGGGCGGAGGGCGACCTCAGCGCGCGCGAGGACATCATGTCGCTGCTGCTGCAGGCCACGCACGAGGATGGCAGCCCGATGGGCGACGACGAACTGCGCGACGAGCTCCTCACGCTGCTCGTCGCCGGTCACGAGACGACCGCCAACGCCCTGTCCTGGGCGGTCGAGCGCCTGTGCCGCCACCCCCGCAAGCTGGCCCGGTTGACGGAGGAGGTGCGGGCGGGGGACAGCGCGTACCTGCAGGCGGTCATCACCGAGACGCTGCGCCTGCGCCCGGTGATCTCCATCGTCCTGCGCCGCCTGGTCCAGCCGATGGAGATCGGCGGGCGGATGCTGCCCGCGGGCGTGTCCATCGTCCCGGCGATCCACCTCGTGCACCGGCGGCCCGACATCTACCCGCAGCCGCACGAGTTCCGCCCCGAGCGCTTCCTCGAGGACGAGGGCGGCAAGGATTGGGTGCCGGGGGGCACCTACACGTGGATCCCCTTCGGCGGCGGCGTGCGTCGCTGCCTGGGCGCGGCGTTCGCGCAGTTCGAGATGGAGGTCGTGCTGCGCGAGCTCGTCCTGCGGCGCACGCTCGCCCCCTCGCGCGCGGCCTCCGA
>JASHYF010000440.1 GCA_030043235.1 Solirubrobacteraceae bacterium
GGCGAAGCGCGCCACGTCCACCCCCGGCGGGCCCAGCCGCGTGCGTGCTTCGAGCGCGGGATCGCCGAGCGCGCGCCACAGGCTGGCGGCCGTGTGGCGTGAGCCGACGAGCACCCCGGCGGCGCCCGCGAGCCCCTCCCGAGCGAACGCGAGGAAGCGCTGCGGCTGCGGCTTTACCGTGTACTCGAGCGCGCTTCCGTGGATCTTCACCGCGTAGGGAACGGCGCCGCGGAGTGCGCGAGCGAGGATCACGGGGCCCATCACGAGGTGGTTGGCGAGGGCTGCGTGCGGGCGCACGAGCTCGAGCAGCTCGGCCACGGCGGCGACGTTCGCCTGCACGTAGCGAGCGACCTCCTGGTCGCTGCACTGGGCGAACGTGCGCGCCTCGACCCCCTCATAGCGGTCGGCCACGTACACGGGCAAGAGGCCGCCGATGTTCGGGCGATAGACCGTGCAGCGACCCGCCGGCGCGCTCGCGTCCGGGGTGCCCTCGAGGGTCCGCACGCGCAACGACCCCCCGTCCCAATCGGCGATCGCATCCACGAACGGCTGGCGCTCAGGGTGGCGATCCTGGCTGAGCAGGTGCACCTCGTGGCCCAGCTGCACGAGCGCGGCGGCAAGCCGCGCGTTGTAGACGTTCGAGCCCGTGCCCTGCAGCAGGTAGCCGTGGAAGATCAGCAGGCGCACGGCCGCGCACACTATCCCGCCCGCGACCGCTCGCCCACGCCCTCAGCTAGAGTTGGAGGACATGAGCACCAGACAGCGCTACCGGCTGCGCAACCCCTCCACCGGCCGGGAAGTGATCATCGAGGCCGAGCCCGACCGCATCTACCGAGATCGAGAATCCGGAGACGAGCTGCAGATCGTGGGCAAGACGCTGCCGCTCGCGCCCACTGCTTCGCGCCTGCCGTGGGCGGTCGAGAACCTGCGCTTTTGCCCGTGGTGCGACCAGCACGCGCAGAGGGACCTCAACGACTGCCCCACGTGCGGCAGGCGCATGGGGCCGCTGTGAGACGCCGCTCCGTGATTGTCCTCAGCGCCGCGCCGCTATGCCGCGCCGTGAGACGCCGCTCCGTGCTCGCCCTCAGCGCCGCGCCGCTATGCCGCGCCGTGAGACGCCGCGCCGCGCTCGCCCTCAGCGCAGCGATGCTGTGCGGCTTGGCGCTCTCGGCGTGCGGCGGCACGAGCGTGTCCGACGCGGTGCCGAAGAGCACTCCGGACATCACGCCGCCGACGAACACCAGCGCCGAAGCCGCCGCCGTGCAGACGACCTCGACCGCCGCCACGGCCACCAAGACGACGAAGGCCGGCGAAACCACCCCGTCCTCCTCCTCGAGCGGCGAAAGCGCATCGGGCGCGAGCGGCGAAACCTCCTCCACGAGCGCCACCACGCCGAGCACCGCCGGCGCGTCCGGCGGCGCGTCCGCAGAAGCGGAAAAACAGGCGTCGAGCGAAGGCGCCGCCAAAGCCGGCGAATCAGCGCCAGCGGCCAGCCCCACCGGCGGCGCCAGCGCGCCGTAGCTGCTCAGCCGGCGATCAGGGAGTCGAGATGAGCGTTGCGCTGTAGGTCAGGCGCGCGGTCTGGTAGAGGCAGTAGTACTGGACCGTGCTTTCGACGGCGGTTTGGATCGTCTGGTTGCTGGTGACCTTGCACCCCGTCCGGGGGCGGCTCGCCCGCCAGGAGGTGGTGTTGGCGAAGCCGAGGGCCAGCGCGGGCGCCCACGTGGGCACGGTGAGAGCGACCACGTCGCCCTTCTTGATGGGGAGCGTCGTTTCCAGCGGGAACTGGGCGGTCTCCCCGAAGTACGGCTGCAGTTTCACGTACGGGCTCTGCCCGGCGAGCTTGTACGCGAGGTTGGGCTTGGGCTGGGGCGCGAGGATCGCGATGCCCGCTTCGGCGGGGCCGCCCTCGTTGGTGTTGAGATACTTGATCTGGGCGGCGTTGGGCTTGCCCAGCGTGATCGTCCAGGCGACGATCGTGCCGTTGCGGGGGGCGCTGAGCAGGTTGCGCACGGAGCCGACCTTCACCTGGAAGCCGGTAGTGCGGCTGACCGCTTCACACGGGCTCCCCGGGCAGCTGGGCACCGTCGCAGGCGTGGTCGCGCCGATGACGCCGAGTTCCGTGAGCGTCGCGGGCGCGACCGCAGGCAGGAGCAGCGCGAGCGAGAGGGTCGCGAGCACGGCGATCGATATGCGTCTCATCTGTGCCATTGAACACGCACGCACGCCCGACGTAGCGGTCTGACTGATTCGCTATCCCCCGGACAGTTCCTGCGCCGCGAGCGCTATCTGCTGCTGATCGCCCTCCGCGGGGACCCAGGGAAGCCGCAGCGGATCGCCGTCGTAGCGCGGGATGACGTGCACGTGGAAGTGGAACACGGTCTGCCAGGCGGCTCCCCCGGAGGAGCTCAAGAGGTTCACGCCATCGGCGCCGAGGCGCTCCTTGACGCGCCCGGCCAGGCGCTGGGCGGCGAGCGCCACCGCGCCAAGGTCCTCGGGCTCGACGCTGACGATGTCCTGCGAGTGCGCGCGCGGGATCACCAGCGCGTGCCCGCGCGTGGCCGGCGCGATGTCCATGAAGGCGATCGTGCGCTCGTCTTCGGCGACGATCCGC
This sequence comes from Solirubrobacteraceae bacterium, assembly GCA_030043235.1. GTDB lineage: Bacteria > Actinomycetota > Thermoleophilia > Solirubrobacterales > Solirubrobacteraceae > Palsa-744. Next base: position 2,615 of record JASHYF010000440.1, read on the forward strand.
GCAGGCACTTCGCCCGCGGCGATCTTGCAGAAGATGCAGTCCGGGTCGGCCATCGCCCGCGGATCCTATGCCAAGCGCAGGTACGCGAGCTCGTCCTCGCGCGTGTCCACCTCTCCGGCGTAGCGCGCCGCCGCGAGATCCCGCAGCAGCTCGCCCACGCGTGGGCCGGCTGGAATGTCGAGCTCGCGCGCCAGCTCATCCCCCCGCAAGAGCGGTCGGGGCGGGCCCTGCGCACGCCAGCGCAGCGCATCCGCGAGCACGCCGCCGGCCAGAGCGAGATGCGCCTGCACAGCCTCCTCGGCGCGATCGCCGCGCGTGGCCAGCCGGTCGGCGATCGACAGCAGCGTCACGTCCGCCTCCACGGGCGAGCACGCGTACAGGTAGTCGAACACGCTCCTGCGCGCGAGCGGCTGCGGCTCGTGCACGAGGAACCCGAGACGCAGGTGGTGGCGCACGAGCGCCGCCACGTGCGCGCGCAGGCGCTCGCTCGCGCGCAGCCGCTCGAGCACCTCGCGCGCGAGCTGCGCCCCGCGCTCGTCGTGGCCGAAGAACGTCACGCGCCCGTCCTGCGGGCGGACCGCGCGCGTGAGGGGCTTGGCGGCGTCGTGCAGCAACGCTCCCCAGCGCAGCGCCTCGCCGCGCGTCAGCTCGTCAGCCAGCGGCTCGGCCAGCAGTGCGATCACCTCGCTGCGGCGCTCGCCGATGCACGCGTCGAGCGCCGGCGTCCAGGCTGCGGGCGAGCTCGTCAGCTCGACCGTGCGCTCGAGCACCTCGAGCGTGTGGCCATGCACGTCGAGGTGGTGGAAGCGACTCTGCTGCACGCCGCGCAGCGCGTCCAGCTCGGGCAGGACGACCGCCGTCGCGCCGAGCTCCTCGAGCATCGCGAGGCCCCGGCGCGCCCGCGGGGAGGCGACGATCCGGCGCAGCTCCACGAACACGCGCTCGGCCGACACGCGCCGCAGGCCGTGCGCGTGCGCCGCCGCAGCCCCCAAGGTGTCGGCGTCGGGCTCCAGCTCGAGCTCCAGCGCGAGGCGCACGAGGCGCAGCACCCGCAACGGATCGTCGGCGAACGCGCGCGCGGAGGCCATCCGCAGTCGCTTCGCGCGCAGGTCGGCCGCGCCGTTCAGCGGATCGATCGGCGCACCGCCGGCGAGCGGCTCGGCGATCGCGTTGACGGTGAAGTCGCGCAGGGCGAGGTCGGCCTCGATCGTGCCGCCGCGCAGCGGCTCGACGTCCACCTGCCACGCGCCACCGCGCGCGACCGCGCGCCAGGAGCCGAAGTCCTCGGACAGGGCGAAGCACGCCGCACGGGGCGCCGCGCGGGCGATCGCGCGCGCGGCCCGCGCGGGATCTCCGTCCACCACCACGTCCACGTCCGCGGTCTGCCTGCCCAGCAGCCCGTCGCGCACCGCGCCGCCCACGAGCCACGCCCGCGCATCTGCGAGCGCGCGGCGGACCACCTCCA
>JASHYF010000441.1 GCA_030043235.1 Solirubrobacteraceae bacterium
GGTAGAGATCCAGCTCTTCACGCTGCGTGCGCCCCGTGATCCGCACGATCCGGTCGGTGTTGCGCTCGATGAACCGGACCGCCGCCTCGATCCCGTCGAGCACCGTGTCGTCGCGGTCCTCGCTCTTGACCACCGGCTTGCTCTTGTCGGCTCCCCGAAACTGAACGCATCGGATCTGCGCGTCGGGAAAATGGATGGCCTGCTCTCGCCCGAACAGGATGATTCCAGCGCGGGTAGGGACCGGCCTCCCGCCGTACTCGATCAGGATGCCGAGACCTCGCAACTTGGCATCCGTCGGACGCTCTCCGACCACGTCCAGCCACCGCTTGATCGCCTGTCGGTCGAGGTCATCGCGCGTCAGTTCCGGCATTGGCTCCTGGTCCCAGGCACCCATTCGCCGCGCCCGTTCCAGCTCGGCGACCTTCTCTGGACTCGCCGGGAGAGAGTTGCTGCCGATGCGGACGAACGTGCCTCTGTCCTTGCCCTTGTCCTTGATGAAGAAGGGTCCCGCGGCATAGGCGGCGCGCAGGAGGAGAAGGTCGCGGCCATCGTGGGTCACGATCTCGAGCTGGACCGTGGGCTGCGGCTCGATTGCGCTCGCCACGGAGTTCGCCAGCCTCTCTTCCTGCTTCTCCACGTCATCGAGCCCGAGGACGACTCTCGTCTGATCCTCGACGCCCACGACGAGGGTTCCGCCGGCCGTGTTCAGAAACGAGCAGACGGTCTCCAAGACCCGCTTCATGCTCGACAGGTCTTGCTTGAAGTCCAGGCGGGTTCCCTCGCGCTCAGAGAGGATGTCGGCAACGGACTTGGCCATTGCGAGAGCGTAAGACCCCAGACGGTCTGATGCCCAACGTCAGCGAGAACGGCCGGCAGGGGACGTAGCCGGACCTCGACGAGCGTGTGCGCGAGACGGGCGCTCACGCCGCCGACCTGTCCCCTGGCCGGCTTCGCACCGCCGCCTCGATCTCGTCGCGCAGGAAGAGCCAGCGCCGGCCGAGCTTATGTCCGGGCAGCAGCCCGCGCCGTGCGTATTCGAGCACGGTCGAGACCGGCAGGTGCAGCAGCTCGGCGACATCGCGGCCGTCGAGAACGTCCTCGCGCGTCAGTCGAGGATGGGCTGAGATGGGCGTGGTCACCGTGTTCATCGACACTGGGCAGAGGTGTGGAGCCTCTGGGTAAATGACCCCAAGCCCGGCGAACCGGCCAACGAGTTCACAAAGGCCCGGCCCCGCCCGAGCGACAGCCCCGGCCCCCTTCTGCCTCAACGACACTTCGACAGCGCCCGATCTGCTCCCGGTAGCTTGACAGGCTCCGACGGCGGATAGGCCGGCCACACCCTCTCCTCCCGCTAGTCCTTCTTGGTGGTTGGAAGTCGTGACGTTGTGACGAGTTTTGCTTGACAGAGTCGCGGCCGAGGAGGAGCATTGATTCTGGGCCTGCGATCAGATTCCGCCTGGGAAAGCGACCCATTGCGGCGCCCAGGGTCAGCGTGCTGGAGTGGTGCCCTTCATATCCGACCCGGGTCGATAGCTGGTGCTGCGCTCAGGAACTGAGCGGGCCGTTTCGTGCTGCCCGCAGCCGGGAAGCCGGAATGCCGCGAGCGCCGGCTCCGCCGGCCCGACGACCGCTACCACCGGGGGAGGCCGGGAGGGGGTCCTGACCCCCTCCCGCTAGTGAAAGCGCCTGCGGCGCGTATTCGCGGGCACCGAGAGACAGCATCGGCACAAGCCGAGTTTCAAGCTTGATGACGAATCGAGGCTAGGAGTCTCCGACGTCAAGCTCGACACACCGACCGGCGGTAGGGTTGGCAGGAGCCTGCCCGGAGAGGTCGTCGATCATCGTCTGGCCCTCGGGCGACACCTCGACAGCGACGTCTATCCACGGACCGCCCCCGTCAAGCTCGGCGCTGAAGAGCTTCACCCTGAGAGCGAACCTTCCCTGCCTGTTGGCGCGGACGTAGCGGACCACTGACACGCCGGGTCGTACGGTGACTACGGAGGTTAGGAATCGAAGCCGCGCGGCACACCATCGGCGCCGGGCCATCGTTCAGTCGTTTCGTCCTCGGGAACCTGGCCACTCAAAGTGCCCCACCTATCTGTGACCTCGGGCCGTGAGCCCGGGTCGAGCATGATCGTCAGGACGGCTTCGCTCAGGGGCGCGTCGCCCTCGTTTGTGAAACCGATTCGGAAGGTGCCAGGTGGCGCTTCCTCACCTGGCCGCGCCTCGATCTCCGACGGTATTAGCTTCGGGACGACGGGCCGGCGCGCTCGCTCGGCCTCAAGCCTCTCGTGCTCAATCCGAGCGAGCCGGAGTTGCTCAATTGCCGCATCGAGCGTGGCCCTGCTCGCGTGGACGAGATCGCCAGCAGCATCGGCAGTTCGCCTTGCCATTCTGGCGCTTTCTTCAGCGTCTCCAGCACTGCGGGCCGCGTAGTAGACGGCGACGCCCGAGACGATGACGCTCACAAACGCGATCAGAATGCCGACGATGCTTCCGAACGCGGCAACATAGTCCGTCCAAAGCGGATGATTTGCAGCCGCCACGCGGGACAGGCTACACTGCCCGTATATGGCGGATGAGGCCCTGTATTTGGACGGAACGTTGCTCGATCGGTTCGTGGCTGCGATCGGCCGAGACGATGAGAACCTCGCTCAGCGCTTGGCCAGCCTCGCACCCGGTCCCGAGAATCTCGACCTACAGCGCGACGAGGCGTGGACGCTTCTGAGTGCCGGGACGGAGTGGGCGGCTCGCGCGCTTGACTCCGCCGGGGTTCCTGGGACCAACCATCAGCCGATACGCGACTCAGACGAAGCCTTCGAGCGAGCGCAGCACCTCGATGGTCAGTTGTGGAAACTCAGTCAGCAGGGCACGGCGAATGATGCCGTCGCACTCGTCGTGGAGAAGGTCAAGCAGGCTTGCTACGCGGGCGCTGACCTCGGCCCGCTAGTCGGCGGTCTCATCTCACGCGTGCGGACCGAGACCGCCAACGGGACTTCGGTCGGCAGGG
>JASHYF010000442.1 GCA_030043235.1 Solirubrobacteraceae bacterium
GCCTCGGCCTCCCCGCCGAAGGCCGCGCCCGCGGTCACGTGACCGGCCAGCAGCCCGCGCTCGCGCAGCATGCGCACGGTACGCGAATGCCCGCCGGGCAGCGCGCCGCCGGCGGTCTGCACGTATCCCAAGCGCGCGCCCGGGGCGCCCTGGGCGAACGCCCAGGCCACGCCGGCGAGCTGGCCGTGCAGCGCAAGCACGGCCGCCGGGCGCTCCAGCGGCAACGCCAGGGACGCGTCCCCCACACCCTCCCCCTCCTCCACCGGCGCGACGGTGTGCTGGAGGCTCGTGTAGTTGAGCTTCATCACGTGCGGGTGGGCGGCGGTCAAATCCCGGTCGTGTATTGGCGCGTCGCCAGCGAGAGCGTCGCGTGCCGGCGCGTCGCCCGCCGGGGCGTCGCGTGCCGGCGCCTCGCCGGGCGGAGTCGCGCCCGTCGGCGCGTCGCCGTGCAGGCCACGCGTGAGATTCACGTGCACCACGTCGAAGCCGCCCGAGCCGAGGCCGAGGTCGAGCGCCTGGGTGTTGACGATCACCTCGTCGCCCACCTGCGCGCGCCCCACGAGCGTCACGTCGGCGATCGCCTCGCGCCGGGAGCCGCTGGCCTCACCGGCGGTGAGCTCGACCGCCAGCCGCTGCTCGCGCTCGGCGCCGGGACGCTCGCGCGTGCCCCCAACGGGGGTGTGCATGTCCTCCCTGCCGCCGGGACGCCCGTGTACGGGACGGTCAAGTCCCTCGCGCGCGTCACGCGTCTCGACCACGATTGCCGGGCGAAGCTTCAGCATGGGCGCTGCAAGCTACAGTGCGGCGGCCGGCGGCAGGCTGGCCGCCTGGTCGAGCAGGGCGAGCGCCACGTCCAGCATCTCCTCGAGCGCGAGCGCGCTCACGCGCTCCCCCGGCTCGTGGTTGCGCTCGGTGCCGTTGGCGAGGTTCGCCGCGGGGAAGCCCTGCGCGAGCAGCTCGTTGGCGTCGGAGGCGCCGCCGCTGCAGACGCGCACGGGCTCGTGCCCGCAGGCGCGCAGCGCGGCCTCGGCCACGCGCACGGGCTGACTGCTCGCGCCGAGGTGATACCCGGAGAAGGTGCGCTCGACGGTGACGTCCACGTCGCAGTCGCAGTCGGGCAGGTTGGCGGCCTCGTGCAGGCGGTCGACGACCTCGCTCACGAGCTCCTCGGCGCGCGCGTCGCCGTGCGCGCGCGCCTCGAGCAGCAGCGAGCAGCGTTCGGGGACCACGTTGACGGCGCTGCCGCCGGAGATCGTGCCGACGTTGACGGTGCTGCCGTCGTCCAGGCGGCCGAGGCGCATGGAGCTGACGGCACGCGCCGCGGCGAGGATCGCGCTGCGCCCCTGCTCGGGGCGGATGCCCGCGTGCGCGGCGGCGCCGCGGAAGGACGCCTCCACGCGGAAGTGGGTGGGAGAGTCGGTGACGATCCCGCCGATCGGCGTGGCGTGGTCGAACACGTAGCCGAAGTCGCTGCGCAGCGCGGACGCGTCGAACGCGCGCGCGCCGGCCAGCGAGCGCTCCTCGCCGACGGTGAACAGCAGCTCGAGGTCCACCGGCGCGCCCTGGCGGTGGACGTGGCGCGCGAGCGCCAGCAGCACCGCCACCGCCGCCTTGTTGTCCGCGCCGAGGATGCCGTCGTTGGCGTTCTCCCAGCAGCCGTCGACCAGCACCGGCTCGACCGGTGCCTGGAGCGGCACGGTGTCCAGGTGCGCGCACAGCAGCAGCGAGCGGCGCGCGCCGGGGCCGTCCCGGCCGGAGAGGCGCGCGAGCAGGTTGCCGCAGTCCGAGCCCGCGCGCGGCCCGCTGCCGTCCTCGTGCACGGCCACGCCGAGCGCGCGCAGCTCGGCGATCACGCGCTCAGCGCACGCGCGCTCGCTTCCCGAGGGGCTCTCTATGCGGCAGAGCTCCGCGAACGTGCCGCCCAGGTAGCGACGCTCGAGCTCGCCGACCGTCGACGCGTGCGCGTGCGCGCTCACGGCAGGTTGGCGTGCTGCGCGCGCGCGCCCGGCCGCTCACCCCTCCCCGTACGGGACCTGAGCTCCCGATGCGGGGACGATGCGAGCGCGGCGGCGATGAAGCCGCGGAAAAGCGGCGAGGGACGCTCGGGGCGGGACTTGAACTCCGGGTGGAACTGGGAGGCGACGAAGAACGGGTGATCGCCGATCTCGATCACCTCCACCAGGCGCTCGTCGGGCGAGGTGCCGCTGATGCGCAGACCGGCGTGGGGGCTCGCCCCGGCGGGGTTCGTGAGGCGCTTGCGCAGCAGGTTGTTGACCTCGTAGCGGTGACGGTGACGCTCGTAGATGACGGCCTCTCCGTACATCTCCAGGGCGCGGCTGCCGGCGTGCAGCTTGATCGGGTCGGCGCCCAGGCGCATCGTGCCGCCGAGGTCCGCGACCTCCTTCTGCTCGGGCAGCAGGTCGATCACGGGGTAGGGCGTCTCGATGTCGAACTCGGTGGAGTTGGCGCCTTCCATGCCGGCGACGTGGCGCGCGAACTCGGCGACCGCCACCTGCATGCCCAGGCAGATGCCGAGGTAGGGGATGCGCCGTTCGCGCGCGATACGCGCGGCGGCGATCTTGCCCTCGATCCCCCGCCCGCCGAAGCCGCCGGGTATGAGGATGCCGTCGGCGTTCTCGAGCGCGCGCAGCGTCGCGCCGGCTTCGCCGCCCTCGAGCGTCTCGGAGTCGATCCAGTCGATCTCCACGCGCGCGTCCTGCAGCGAGGCGGCGTGGCGCAGCGCTTCGCAGACCGACAGGTAGGCGTCCTCGAGGCGCACGTACTTGCCCACCAGCGCGATGCGCACGGTGCTGGTGGCGCGCGCCGAGCGTTCGATCGGCTCCTTCCAGCGCGAGAGGTCGGGCTCGGGCGCCTGGCCGGCGCCGGCGGCGAGGCCGCCGAAGTGCTCGAGGACGAAGTCATCGACGCCCTGCTCGCGGAAGGTGAGCGGGACCTCGTAGATGTCCTCCACGTCGTACGCGGAGACGATCGCCTCCGCGGGAAGGCTCGCGAACAGCGCGATCTTCTTGCGGATCTCAGCGGACAGCGGGCTCTCGGAGCGACACATGAGCATGTCCGGCGCGATGCCGATGCGCCGCAGCTCGTTGACGGAGTGCTGCGTGGGCTTGGTCTTGAGCTCGCCGGCGTGGCCGATGTAGGGCACGAGCGTCAGGTGGATGAACATGCAGCGGCGCCGGCCGACGTCGACGGGGAACTGGCGGATCGCCTCGAGGAACGGCAGCGACTCGATGTCGCCGACCGTGCCGCCGATCTCCGCGATCACGAAGTCCGCGTCGCTGAGCTCGGCGATCAACGCCACGCGCTGCTTGATCTCGTCGGTGATGTGCGGCACGACCTGCACGGTCCCACCGAGGTAGTCGCCGCGCCGCTCGCGGCGGATGACCGTGTCGTACACGCCGCCGGCGGTGACGTTGGAGGCGCTGGTGGTGTTTGCGTCGGTGAAGCGCTCGTAGTGGCCGAGGTCGAGGTCGGTCTCGGCGCCGTCCTCGGTGACGAACACCTCGCCGTGCTGGTATGGCGACATGGTGCCGGGGTCGACGTTGATGTAGGGGTCGAACTTCTGCAGGGCGACGCTCAGCCCGCGCGCGACCAGCAGGCGCCCGAGCGAGGCGGCGGCGATGCCCTTGCCGAGCGAGGACACCACGCCGCCGGTGACGAAGATGAACCGGGTCTTGCCGGGTGGCTGCAGGTGGCGGTCGGTGGCGTGCAGCGTCATGCGGGCCTGCCCCAGGAGTCTAGTTGGCGAAGGCCGGGAGTACGCTCGATGAGCGCGGAGATCGAGCGAAACTCGCCGTAGACGGTCACCACCAGCAGCAGCGCGAGCGCGATCAGCTGGCCGGTGCTCGAGAGGGTGAGCACGAGCCACACGCCGGCGAGGGCGCCAAGCAGGTTTGCGCCGGTGTCGCCGAGCAGCGCGCGCTCGCGCAGGTCATACGCGCCGGCCACGAGCGCGGGACCGGCGAACAGGCCAAGCGCCCACAGCGCGCGCAATTCGGCCGAGCCGATCGTCAGGAGGGCGCCGAGCAGCACGAAGGCCTTGGTGGCGCGTCCGGGACGCAGGTCGAGCAGGTTGAACACGTTGGT
>JASHYF010000050.1 GCA_030043235.1 Solirubrobacteraceae bacterium
CGCTCGAGCGCGAGCTGCCACTCGCCGGGGGTGGGGCGATTGGGCGCGCCGGCTCCCAGCGCGCGCGCCAGCAACGGGCGCAGCTCCGCGGGCACGTGGCTAGCGTGCGGCGCGAGCGAGCGCGCGTCGTGGGAGCGCGCGAGCAGCCTCAGCACGATCAGCCCCAGCTTGTACGCGTCGGCGGAGCGCGTGAGCGGAGACTCCGCGGAGAAGCTCGGCGGCATCTGCCAATCGCCGGTCTCCACGCCCGCGAGCGCGGTGCGGCCGTGGAAGACCATCGAATCGCAGTCGATCAGGCACACCTCGACGCCGCTCTCCGCGAAGCCGATCAGCAGGTTGCTGGGCGAGACGTCGCTCACCGCGATCGCGTGTCGATGCAGGAAGGCGAACGCCGCGCTGATGCGCGCGGCCACCGCGAGGCGCGTGCGCGTGTCCAGCAGGACCGGCAGGCCCCGCTGGCGCAGGTAGCCGTCCGAGCCGAGCAGGTGCTCGAGCTGCAGCAGCACCGGCGCGGTGCGTCCGCTCGGCATCACGAACGGCACGAGGAAGCGTGCGCGCACGTCGCGCATCACTATCCCCCTCAAAACTCCTTCATCCATCACCGTGGCGAGCGGCCAAGCGGTCAGGCGATGCAGGCGCGCGGAGGGCGCGCTCGCGAGCTCCCGGCTCCAGGCGACCATGTCCGCGAGCGTCGCCGCGGCGCCGCGCGGCGGCCGGGCGCGGTACAGCTTGACCACCACCGGCGTGCCCGGCGCAGCGGGCGAGCGCGCGGGCGTGTACACGCGCCCCTGGCCGCCGTTGCGAGAGATCGGGTGCAGCGCGCCGAGGACGTCCAGCTCGACGGTCCTCTCCAGCTCGAGCAGCGAACAAGAGCTCATGAGTGAGATTGTGGCGGCCACACGGCGACCAGGGTGCGGTCGTCGTCGTAGGTGCTGCGGGAGAAGTCGAGCAGGCGCGCGAAGTCCACGATCGTGCGCGGGCTTTTCAGCTCGCGCGCGAACACCGCGCCGACCTCGCTCGCGCCGGCGGCCAGCGGCAGCGCGAAGCCGTCGGTCGCGAGCAGCAGGACCGCCGGGGATACCAGCTCGCAGCGAGCCGAGCGAACGTTTCTCGCGGCGCGCGGGAGGGCCTCCACGCCACCGCCGATCAGCGTCCCCGCCCCGTCCTCGCCGCCAAGGATCGCCTCGTACCGGCGCTTGCTCAGAAGGAACGCCGGCGAGTCGCCAACGTGCGCGAGCTGGACCTGCGCGCGGCCGTCCGCGCGGCTCGTGAGCGCGGCCACGAGCAGCGTCGTCGACAGCGTCTCGCCCGCCTGCCGCACGCCCGCGCCGGGGTCGGCGCTCGCGCGCCGGTGCTCCTCCACGAGCGCCCACGCCGCGTGGCTGAACACCTCCTGCCAGTCCAGCTCCTCGCGGCCCGCGTCGAGCTGCCGCGCAACCGCCGCCACCGCGGCGCGCACGGCGAGCGCCGCGCCCAGATCCGAGCGGGGCGCACCAGACACGCCGTCGGCGACCGCCGCGATCACGCTGCCCGTCGGCTCGTGCCTGCGCAAGCACAGGTCGTCCTGGCGCGGTCCCGCGCTCCAGCGCTTGCTCAGCCCGCGCACCGACGCCGCCCTCACCGTCAAGCCAAACGCGCTGCCGCCGTCCACGATCGTGTCCGGCCGGTACGGCTCGCCGGCCGCGAGGCCCGCGTCGATCGCCGCGGACGGCTCGCCGATCACGAACGGGCCACGTGAGAACCGCGGCGGGCGCCGGCGGGCGGGGCGAGCCGACGTCTCCGAAGCCATCGCGCTGTCCGCTACAGCAGCGGCGCGTCCAGTTGCACGAAGCCCTCTGGCTTCTCGAACTCGATCGTGCGCTCGCCGCGATCGAGGCGCTCGGCGGAGGCGACCATCGAGTTGAGCATAGAGGTGGCGAACTCGGAGATCGCGCCGGCCGTGGACGCGCCGTCGCGCATCATGAACGCGTAACCCGGGGCGCTCGCGATCTGCGCGATCACCGTCGGGTCGGCCTCGCCCACGCCGAACGCGAGCATGTTCGGGCGCTCCTTGAAGCTGTCCGACTTCAGCTCGCCCAGCGCCGCCTGCCACTTCTTCTCGCGATCGGTGGGCTGACCGTCGGTCAGGAAGAACACCGCCGGGCGGTGCACCTGCAGGCCGCCGCTCTTCAGCAGGGCCACGTCTGCGGGGATCGTCTGTCGCAGCGCCTCGAACGCGCTCGCGTAGCTCGTGCCGCGCCCGCGCGGCGACAGCGCCGGCAGCAGCAGCTCCTCGGTGAGCTCGGACAGCTCGAGGCGCGTCTCCGCCGTATGCGCGAACGTGATGATCCCGAAGCGCACCTTCTTGCCGATCAACGGGTGCTTGGCGACCTCGTCGCGCAGGTCCTCCAGCCCCTGGTTGACCGCCGCAATCGGCGCCCCCGCCATCGAGTGCGACTCATCGCCGACGAAGTAGATCGGCAGGACCTGCGCCGTCACCTGCGCGACGGCCGTGGACGCATCCGCGTCGGGCCGGGCGGCCGCCCGCGCGCCAGCGGGTGGGCTCGCGTTCGCCTCGGCGGTGGCCGCGGTGGGATCGGTGGCC
>JASHYF010000443.1 GCA_030043235.1 Solirubrobacteraceae bacterium
CTGCCGCTGGACGTGACCGACGCGGCGCAGGTGGCCGAGGCGGCGCAGGTGGCCGAGGCGGCGGCACGCGTCGGACGCGAGGGGGCCGGCGCCCGCGCATCGGCCGCGCGTGGCGGGCTCGACGCGCTCGTCAACAACGCCGGCATCGGTGTCGGCGGGCCGCTCGAGCTCGTCTCGGCGGAGGACCTGCGCCGGCAGTTCGAGGTCAACGTGTTCGCGCAGGTGGCGGTCACGCGGGCGCTGCTGCCCGCTCTGCGCCGCGCTCGGGGGAGGATCGTGTTCGTGTCCTCGATCGGCGGACGCGTGACGATGCCCTTCACGGCGCCCTACGCAGCGTCCAAGCACGCGATCGAGGCGTTCGGCGACGCACTGCGCGTGGAGCTGCGCACGTCGAACGTGCAGGTTGCGCTGGTCGAGCCCGGCTCGGTGGCGACGCCGATCTGGGACAAGGCGCGCGGGGAAGCCGACAGCGTCAGCATCCCGCACGAGCTGCACGACCAGTACGGGCACGTGCAGGCCGCGATGGGCAAGGTCATCGAGCAGACCGCGCGGCGCGGCGTGGCGCCGGACGTCGTGGCCGCAACGATCGAGCGAGCGCTCACCGCGAGGCGCATGCGTGCCCGCTACGTCGTGGGCAAAGACGCGAAGGCGATGCTGCTGCTCAGGCGCGCGCTGCCCGATCGCCTGTTCGACGCCGTCCTGCGACGCGCGCTCGGCGTGTGAGCGCGGGCCCCCCAGCTCACGCAGGGTTGACGATCCGATGACGCCTTGGCAGGCTCCGCGCCACGGGGGGAGTGCCGGAGAAGCGGCTGATGGCGGCGGCCCGCGAAGCTAAGCCGGCGGCGGATACACGGCCAGCCACGCGAACAAGCTGGTGGTGGCGGCCTGCGTCTGCAGCATTCCCGGCTGGGCGTCGATCGCCGGCAATGCTTCGCCGTTCCAGGAGAGCAGGTACAGGCCTTCGCCGTTGGCCGCGCGCGTTTGCGCGTCGCGCGCGTTGTCAGCGGCGAGCAGGTACAGCGTGGAGTCGCCTTCGAGCGCGTACAGCGCGAGCATCCACTGCAGGTAGATCGCGTCGTACTGCGGCGAGAAGTCGAGCAGGTAGCCGAAGCGCTCGAGCGCGGTCGCCTTCAGCGCCTGCGCGCGTTCGCATTCCACCGGCGCGCCCGCCAGCCGGCAGAGCAGCGCCTGCGCGTAGATGAGCGGCGCCTCTATGTAGTCGACGGGCGTGGAGTTCACGCTGCTGTCCACGTACAGGCCGCTGGCGGCGCTGAAGCCGGCGGTGTTCGCCCACGCGAGGTACTTGCGCGCCTGCGCGAGCGCGAAGCTCGAGTGCGTCTGCTGGTAGAGCAGCGTCGCCAGGAGCGTGTCCGCGGCGAGCGCGGGGCCGGACTTGAACGGGTGATCGGTGTCCCACCAGATGCCGCCTGGGCCGGGATCCCAGCCGGCGGCCGCGATGTAGCGCAGCGCGCGCTGCGCGTCCGCCAGGTAGCGGCGCGCGCCGGTCGCCCGGTACGCCTCCACGAACGCCACCCCCCACCAGCCGTTGTCGTCGAACCACGTCTCCGTGTCCGCTTCGCGGTCGCCGGGGTAGGGGGAGTAACCGGGAAGCGGCCGCAGGCCCCGGTTCAGGTAGCGTTCGGCGCCAGCCGCGAAGCGCGCCAGCGCGCGGCGGTTGGCGGCTGTGGGCTCGGCGACGGCGATCGCGTCGAGCGACTCGAACAGCGGCACGATGCCCCAGATCGTCGCGAGCGGATAGCGTTCGTGATCGTTCAAGCGTTCGTCGTACCAGCCGAGGTGCGGATTGCGCCAACGCTGCTCGGCCTGCGCGACACCCGCCTGCGCGAGCGCGAGGTAGCGCTGCTGCACGGCGCTGAGGGAGGCTGTCGGAGCACGGCCGCCCGCCAGAGCGGCATCCGCCGCCAGCGGCGTGGCGGGCGCCGAAGGAGTGGCGGGCGCCGAAGGAGTGTCGGGCGCCAGAGGAGCGGCGGGCGCCAGAGGAGTGGCGGGCGCCAGAGGCGTGACCGGTGCTCGCACGGCGAGTGCGGCGCCGGGCAGCCACGCCGCGCCCAGCGCTGCGCCCGCGAGGCAGCCCGCGGCACGGAGCGTGGCTTGACGGAGGCTTGGCTTGCGCATGTGAGTGCTAACCCGGCACCTGCATGATCGGCGCGACGCGCGGTTAGGATGAGACGCTGTGCCCGCGCCTGGATTCGCTCCGACGCCGGCGCCGCCGTCGGAACGGGGCGCCTGGCTGCTCGCCTGCTCGCTGTGCGTGCTCGGGGCGGCCGTGCTCGTGGCGGTGCTCACGGGGCTGATCGGGCGCACGACGAGCGCGCTGACGCCGCCGCCCGTGCTGGTCTCCGCGCCGACGCCAGTTCCCGCCGCGGGCGCCGTGAGCGCGGTGGCGAGCGCCGGGGCGGGGCGGCGTGCGGCGATCGTCGCGCATCCCACGCTCGCCCAGCAGCGCCTCGACGCCCGTGACCTACTCGATCCGACGCAGGTCCACATCTCGCGGGCATGGATGGAAGGCTTCTATCCGATCTACGCGACCGCGCAGAGCACCTTTGGCGTCAACTGGCTTTTGATCGCTTCGATCCATCGCCAGGAGAGCGCGTTCTCGACCGCGCCGGGCACCTACCACGGTTTGAACTTTGCGCATTGCTGCGGTGGGCCGATGCAGTTCAACGTGACCAACGGGGGGCCGGCGGGCGGGCAGGCGGGCGGGCGGTTGGGCGGGCAGGTCGGCGGGCGGGTGGGCGGGTGGGTGGGTACCCCATCTACATGGGATCTGGTGGCGGACTCCTACATGTACGGCAAGCGCCCCGCCCACTACGACCACATGACCGCCACGCACCCCTCCATCTATGACGACTTCGACGCGATCATGGCGGCCGCACACCTGCTGTCGGCGGACGGCGCCGAATACGCGCTGAACGACTCCGCGTGGTGGGCCGCATACGACTACTACGGCCACGACGCCACTGGCGTGGCGTATGCCGATGAGGTGCTCGCACGCGCGATCGGCTGGTCCCAGCACGGGTTCTGCATCAACTGCGGCGTCGAACCGGCGATGGTGCAGGCCGTTTACGCCGCGTACGGCGCGCCGGTGCTGGAAGCGCTGGAAGCCGAAGAAGCGAAGGCGAAGGCGAAGGCGAAACCGGCGTCGCGCGAAGCGAAGCAGAGACGCACGGCGCCGGCAGGCAAGCCGCTGGCGAGCGCCGCCGGCGTCAAGCAGCCTGCGCCATGAGTTCGCCGGCGACGCGGTCGGTCGCGCCGGCGGTGCCGCCGAGCAGCCGTCGCGAGAGCTGGGCGCGGCGGAAATACAGCGGCGCGTCATGCTCCCAGGTCGCGCCGATGCCGCCGTGCACGGAGATCATCGTGCGCGCGGCGTCATCCAGCGCGCGGCCGGCCACCGAACGCGCGGCGCTGGCCGCGAGCGCAAACTCATTCGGGGCGCCTGTGCGCGCCCAGCCGGCGTAGTACAGCAGCGAGCGCCCATTCTCGAGCTGGCGCAGCACCTCGGTGAGCGCGTGCTTGACTGCCTGGTAGGAGCCGATGGCGCGGCCGAACGTGTGGCGCTCCTTGGCGTAGGCGACGGTCACCTCCAGCGCCGTTTCCACGCTGCCGAGCGACTCGGCGGCGATCAACGCCTGCACCAGGTGCCAGGCGCTGATGAGCGACTCTTCGGGACAGTCGAGCATGACCGCGGGGGCGTGCTCGAGCGTGACGTGCCCGAGCGAGCGGGTGGCGTCATAGCGTGTGACCGGCTCGACGCTCACGCCGGGGGCGTCGGCGAGGATCGCCACGCCTATGGGCTGTTCGTCCTGCAGCGCGACGCCGGCGAGCACGTTCGCCCCGGGGGCGTCGGGGACGAAGGCAAAGCTGCCGGCGACCGACACCCGGCCGTCCTCGCCGGCCGCGCCGGCAGTGGGCAGGGAGCCGCGCTGGAAGCCCTTGGCCGGGTCGGTGCTCCACCGCTCGCGCACGTCATCCGGTGGCTGCGCCGGCAGGTAGGCCGCTCGGCGCTCGCCGCTGGCGAGGTCGGCCAGGAACCCGGCCGCGCCCGGCGAGTCCGAGAGCATGGCGGTGGCGGGCAGGTGCCCGAGCAGCGGCACGCCCGCGAGCACGCGCCCGCACTCGCCCAGCACGAGCATCGCGTCGAAGGCCTCGAGGCCGGCGCCGCCATGCGCTTCGTCGATCAGCAGACCCGGCCACCCGGCCTCGCACGCCGTGGGCCACAGGTCGGGCAGCGCGTCGGCGTGGCCATCGAGCGCCTCGCGGGCGGCCTCGACGGTCTTGAAGCGCGACAGCGCGCCGCGTGCGGCCTCGCGCAGGAACACCTGCTCGTCGGAGAGGGCGAGGTTCATGTGCGTGCACCGTACGTGCGTTGGCGCTCGATCATGCCGCCGCTCCTTCCTTGGAGCGCAGCTCGGAGAAGGGGATGCCCTTGTCGAGTCGCGGCTCGGGGGGCAGGCCGAGCACGCGCTCGCCGACCGTGTTGCGCAGGATCTCCTCGGTCCCGCCGGCGGACTTCAGGCCGGGCAGGAACGAGATCATGTACGCCCACTCGCTGTCCTCGGCGAGCGCGCCGGGGCCGAGCACGTCGGCGATCAGATCGCCGGCGCCGATCGCGCCTTTGACGATCGTGACCTTCGCGAGGCCCGCCTCCGGTCCCGGGATCTGGCCGTGCTGCAGCGCGGTGAGCGTGCGATAGCCGGTGAAGCGCACTGCCAGCAGTTCGCTTGCTATCTCCCCTAGCTTGTGGCGCACCTCGGGGTCGCGGCGGGCGGCCTCGTCGCCGGCGATGGCAGTGGCGAAGCGCGTGGAGCTGTAGCCAAGCCCCTCCCCGCCCAGGCCGATGGTCACGCGCTCGAACATCAACGTCGTGAGCGCGGTCCCCCAGCCGTTGCCGGCGCCACCCACGACCGCGGCCGCGTCGAGCGCGACGTCGTCGAAGAAGACCTCGTTGAACTCAGCCTCGCCGGAGATCTGGCGCAGCCCCCGCACGGTCACGCCCTTGGCGTCCATCGGGATCACGAACATCGTCAAGCCGTTGTGCTTGGGCACGTCCGCGTCGGTGCGCGCGAGCAGCAGCCCGAAGGAGGCGAAGTGCGCGTTGGTCGTCCATACCTTCTGGCCGGACAGCCGCCAGCTGCCGTCCTCCTGCAGGCGCGCGCGCGCCTGCACGGCCGCGAGGTCCGAGCCGGCGGCGGGCTCCGAGAAAAGCTGGCACCAGACCTCGTCGCCGTGGAGCATCGGCCCGAGGTAACGGGACTTCTGCTCCTCCGAGCCGTGAGCGATGATCGTCGGGCCGAGCATGCCCACGCCGATGGCGTCGAGGATGCCGGGCACTTTCGCGCGGCCGATCTCCTGGTTGCAGATCACCTGCTCGATCGGGCCGAGCCCTTGACCGCCGTACTCCTTCGGCCAGGTGACGCCCGCGAGCCCGCCCTCGGCGAGCTTGCCCTGCCAGACGCGGCGCGCGGCGACGATCTCGTCCTCGTCCTCGAGCGCGCCCGGGCCCTGCAAAATCGGCGCTTCGCTCTTGTGCTCGTCCAGCCAGCCCCGCACCTGCGCGCGATAGGCGGCCTGCTCGGGTGTGTCGTCGAGGTCCACAGCTGTCTCCTTTGGCTGACTGACCAGTCAATCTAGTTGCCGCACACGGTACTGCACCGCGCGCGCTCCCGCGTCTTCAGGGCCAGCACCGCCTCAGACCCCCGGCGGGAACGGCGCCGATGCGACCTGCGCTCCCCGGCGGGAGCGACGCCGCTGCGGCTTCAGGCTCCCGGCGGGAACGGCGCTTCGGGCACGGCCGGCTGGTGGTAGACGTCCTCGAAGCCGAGGTCGAGCAGCTCGCGTGCCTGCGTGCCGGGTTCTTCGGAGTGCAGCACGATCGCGCCAAGGCGTACGCCGTGGCGTTCGGCGGTGGCGACGAGGCAGCGCCCGGCGGCTTCGGTCTGCCCGGTCTTCATGCCGGTGGCGCCGGGGTAGCCGTAGATGAGCAGCGGGTTGTTGTTGTACAGGTAGAGCTTGCCGCCGGGGATGGGGAAGGGGATGACGGCGTAGTAGGTGCGCACGACGGCGGCGATGCGC
Organism: Solirubrobacteraceae bacterium; assembly: GCA_030043235.1. GTDB lineage: Bacteria > Actinomycetota > Thermoleophilia > Solirubrobacterales > Solirubrobacteraceae > Palsa-744. The sequence continues at coordinate 6,094 of JASHYF010000443.1, forward strand.
GGCTGGCGCATGTCCACGTGCGCGAGGATGGCGAGGTCGGCGGCGCAGGAGTAGTTGCCTTCGTTGTAGTAGCCGGACGGCGACGAGTAGCGGGTGCACCCGAGCCCGAGCTTGGCGGCCTCGAGGTTCATGAGCGTGACGAAGCGGTTGACGCTGCCGGCCACGTGCTGGGCGAGCGCCACCGCGGCGTCGTTGCCGGACGGCAGCAGCAGGCCGTAGAGCAGGCTCTCGAGCGGCACGTGACGGCCGAGCGGCAGCACGCCGACCTTCGAGCCGGGCATGTCGACGGCTTCCTTGGTGATGAGGACGGGCGCGTTCGGCGGCGCGGAGAGGACGACGAGCAGCGCGGTCATCATCTTCGTGAGGCTCGCGATCGGCAGGCGCGCGTAGGGGTTGAGCTGCCACAGGACCTGGCCGGTCGACAGGTTGAAGAGCAGGCCGGCGCGGGGAGGGTCGCTGAAGTCGATCTGCACCGGGTCGCGCTGCGGCGAGGAGATGCCGCCGAGCGAGAGCGCGGGCGCGGCAAGTGGGAAGCCGTGCAGGGAT
>JASHYF010000444.1 GCA_030043235.1 Solirubrobacteraceae bacterium
GACGAAGGCGTCCGGCTGGACGACGCCGCGCGTCGGGTGCCGCCAGCGCAGCAGCGCCTCGACGCCGGTGGGGGTCATGTCGCTGAGCGTGAACGTCGGCTGGTAGACCAGGAAGAACTCGCCCTTGGCGAGAGCCTCGCGCAGGTCCATGTCCAGCTCCATACGGCTCTGGATCCTGTCCTGCATGCCGGTCTCGAACACCGCGTAGCGGTTCTTGCCGTCCCACTTGGCCCTGTACATCGCGATGTCCGCGTCGCGCAGCAGCTCCTCCGCTGAGGTTCGCAGCCCCGCCGCGATGCCGATGCTCGCGGTGACTGTCACCAGCGTGGTCTCGTCCGGGCCGAGCCTGAACGGATGCTTGAGCGCGTCGAGCAGCCGCTCGGCTACGAGCTCGGGGCCGGCGGCGAGCGAGAGCTCCTCGGCGATCACCACGAACTCGTCTCCCCCCAGGCGCCCGAGCGCGTCCACGTGGCGCACGACGCTTTCGAGCCGCGCGGCGACGGCGCGCAGGAGCTCGTCGCCCAGCCCATGCCCGAGCGTGTCGTTGATGCTCTTGAAGTTGTCCACGTCGATGAACAGCGCCGCCACGCGCGTTTGGCTGCGCGCCGAGCGCGCCAGCATCTGCTCGACGCGGTCGAGGATCAGCGTGCGGTTGGGCAGGCCGGTGAGCGGATCGTGCGTCGCGAGGAACGCGAGCTCCTCCTCGCGACGCGTGAGCTCCTCGTCCACGCGATGGCGCTCTGTCTCGAAACATTCGCACATCCGCAAAAGACTGAACTCGAGGCTCAGCTGCACCATGTTGAGCGCCTCCGACAACGCGCCGGCTGAGACGTCGAGCTGCTCGGCGCAGTCGCGCAGCACGTCGGACATCACGTTGCGCCACCACAGGGAGCGCCGCGTGACCTCGTTGAGCGAGGCCGCTCGGTGGGCGGCGATCTCGCCGAAGATCCTCGAGCTGTCGCGCGCCGCGTCGCTGGTCACCTCCAGGCCCTCGCCGGCGATCCAGCGGGCGACCGCGTCGGTCGAGCCCACGCAGATCCGCTCGAAACGCTCTTGTACGAGCGCGTCCACGATCTCGCCCGATTCGATCGTGCGCGCGACCGTCTCCGAGAGGACCTCGCCGGCCCGCGCCTTCAGCGCCTCGCCGAGCGCGTGGCGGCCCTCCGCCGGCTGCTCCGGCGGCATGCCCGGCGGCGAGGGCACGCGGACGGCGCCCCGCGCTTGGCTCGTGCGTCCAGCTGCCATGTCGATCCATCACATCGGCTCGCGCCGTGCGCAGCTAAAGGCCGCTGATCTGCTCGTGCACGTGCCAGATCCATTCTTCGCGCAGCGCCAGGATCGCGGCCGGATGTCCGTGGGCCCATCCGCGATGGACGACGACAGCGGCAAACAGCGCGTCGACCACGAGCTCGGGGCGATCTCTGACCGCGAGGTTGATCACCGCGAACAGGTCGGAGGGCTCGGTCACCCCATAGAGCCGTTCCAGGCCGCCGTGGCCGTCGTCGAGCACGCCGATCAGGTCGGTCTCGGCGGTCTTGGCCCTCACCTCGGCGAGCGCGAGCAGCGCGTCGCGGCTCTCGGGCGAGAGCGCGTCGAGCGCGGCGTCGCGCTCGTTCTCGGACATCGCCGCGAACGCAGACAGGAACTTCAGCAGCCAATCGTTCCCAGCCTCCATCGCGCCGAGCGTAGCGTCGCGCGGCTCGCGCTGCCGCGATGACCGTGCTTGTGCGAACGTCGCGGCTCGTCGAACCCGCAGCGTCGACGTCGCCGGCGAACGGGCTCAGCGAAGGAGCACAGGCCGTGGAGCGCACCGATCGGGAGGATCCGTAGTTCGATCGGATGTGGTCGCGCCCGGAGTGGCGTAGTCCGCACTAGAGAGCTACGTCCACCCGCAGATCAGGAGAATCCCCGTGTCAGCCACAAGGGCCGTTACGCACACGCCACGAGGGCCGGCCTGTCCAGCTCGTGGCCCGGGGCCGCGCAGGTCCCACTCCCACCATGCCGAGACGATCGGCCGCGAGCACGCAAGTCGCCGGCCGCGGCCGCGTGACCGGCGGGGGAGGGCCGGGTTGACCGGGCAGCAAGCCCGATCGGATGGCGTGCTCCTGACGGGAGCGACCGGGTTCATCGGCATGGAGCTGCTGGCGCGCTACCTCGAGCACACCGACCGCCAGGTCTACCTGCTCGTACGGGGGGCGAACGAGCGCGCCGTGGCCGCCAGGGTGCAGCGGACCCTGGTGGACGTGTTCGGCTTGGGTCATCCTTACGCCGAGCGGGTGGTGGCGGTGCGAGGTGAGCTGACGCACCCCGAGCTGGGCCTGCGCGGTAAGCGCACGCCGCTGGCCGAGCGCGTGAACGAGATCGTGCACGCAGGGGCGTCGGTGGCCTTCGATCGCGGATTGGATGCTTCGCGCGAGGTCAACGTGGAGGGCACGCGGCGGCTGCTCGAGCTCGCCGAGCGCTGCCAGGCACGCGGCGGCCTGCGGCGCTTCTCCTACGTATCGACGGCGTTCGTCGCCGGGGAGCACATGGGTTGCTTCAGCGAGGACGACCTCGACGTGGGCCAACGCTTTCGCAACGGCTATGAGCGGTCGAAGTTCGAGGCCGAGCGCGTCGTGGCACGCTGGCGCGAGCGGCTGCCTGTGACTGTGATGCGTCCGAGCATCGTGGTGGGCGAGCGCGCCAGCGGCTGGACGGCTTCGTTCAACGTGCTGTATTGGCCGCTGCGGGCGTTTGCCCGCGGCGACTACGCCGCATTGCCCGCCCGTCGCGGCGCACCGGTGGACGTCGTGCCCGTCGACTACGTCGCCGATGCGATCTTCGCGCTCAGCCAAGCCCCGGAGGCGCAGGGCGCGACCTTTCACCTCACGGCGGGCAGCCACGCGAGCAGCGTGGGCGAGCTCGTGGAGCTGGCGAGCGCGTTCTTCGGGCGCCCGCCTCCGCGCCTGATCGACCCGATCGTGTATCGCCGGGCGGTGCACCCATTGCTCGTCCGCCTCGCGCCCGACGAGCGCCTGCGCCGCGTGCTGCGGCGCAGCGAGATGTTCTTCCCGTATTTCGACACGAAGGTCGTCTACGACGAGCGTCGCGCGCGCGTGGCCCTGCGCGGCGCCGGCATCGGACCGGCGCCGCTGCCGACATACTTCGCGCGGCTGGTGCGCTTCGCGCTCGCCGCCGACTGGGGCAAGCGCAAGCTTCCCCGCATACGCGCGGCCGGCCGGCACGCCCCCACGCGACGGCGCACGATACGAGTGCGTTCCGGTCATGCGAGCCCGGCGCTGGTGCGATGAGCGCCGGCACGAGGCTGTCGGCGCTCGACGCGTCGTTCCTGGCGGTGGAGACGCCCACCGCGCACATGCACGTGGGGTGGGTCGCCGTCTTCTCCGCCGCCGCCGACGGCCGAGTGCCCAGCTTCCCACAGCTGCGCGCGCACATCGACCGGCGACTCGCGCGTGCCCCGCGCTACCGGCAGCGGCTGGCGCCGGTGCCGCTGGACCTGTACGCGCCTGAGTGGATCGACGACCCGGCGTTCTCGGTCGACCGGCACGTCTATTGGGCGCCCGGGCCGCTGCACGATCTCGTCGATGAGGTGATGTCGATGCCTCTGCGCCGCGACCGGCCGCTTTGGGAGATGTGGATCTGCGAGAACCAGCGCGAGCGCCAGTTCGCGATCGTGGGCAAGAGCCATCACTGCATGGTCGACGGGCTGGCCGCCGTCGAGCTGGCCTCGATGCTGCTCGACCTCACCCCCGAGCCGGGCGCCTGCGAGCCCGACAGCTGGCTGCCAGCGCCGCTGCCGGGCACCAGGCGGTTGGTGGCACGAGGAATGCGCGACCTGCTCGGCGACCAACTCGAGCTGCTGCGCCCGGCGTTGCGCGCGACCTGCTCGCCGGCCGCCACCGCCCGGCAGAGCGCCGCCGGCGCCATGCGCACGGCCCGCGCTCTCGGTCACTCGCTGCGCGCCGCCCCGGCGAGTGTGCTCAACGCGCCGCTGTCGCCGCTGCGCCGCCTGGCGTGGACCGAGCGTCCGCTCTCCGACCTGCGTGCCGTCAAGGGCACCTACGGCACGACCGTCAACGATGTCGTGCTGGCGGCCGTCGCCGGCGGCATGCGTGCGTATCTCGCGCGCCGGGGGGAGCAGCCGGCGGCGCTGAAGGCGATGGTCCCGGTCAACGTGCGCAACCCCGGCGACGTCCTCGGCAATCACATCTCCTTCGTGTTCGTCGAACTTCCATGCAACGAGCCGGACGCGCTCAGTCGCCTCTACCGCGTGCACGCGACGATGAGCGCGCGCAAGCGCGACGGAGAGCCCGAGGGCGCCGATCTGGCGCTGAAGCTCGCCGAGCACACGCCCGGGGTGGTGCAGCACGCGATATCGCGGATGATCGCCAGCCCGCGCATGTTCAACCTGGTCGTGTCGAACATTCCCGGTCCGGCAGCGCCCACGTACATGCTCGGCTGCCCGCTGCAGGCAGCCTACCCGGTCGTCCCGCTGTCCGACCGCCACGCGGTCTCGGTGGGCATGACCACCATCGGCGAGCACGCCTGCTTCGGCGTGTACGCCGACCGCCAGGCGCTGCCCGATCCGTCGCGCCTGGCAGGCGACATCGACGACGCGCTCAGCGAACTGCTCGCCCGCGCAGAGCAAACGACGAGGATCCTCAGCTCGCACGATCCACGGGCGGCCGCAGCCGAGCCGGTGGCGCGCTGATCGATCTCTCGGCGCGCGAGGGGCAGGGAAGCTCTGCCCATTGGTGGCGCGCCCCTTCGCGTTCCGTGGATGTCTTGCGCTGCTGCGGTACCTGCGCAGTAACAGTTATTCATCCCAAGCTCTCCGTACCAAAATGAGCGTTGAGACCCAACTGCGTAAACTCATCCCCCGCACCACGGGGAGCGTGCTCACACTGCGCCGGCTCGTTCTTCCCGGTGAAGCTCGGGTAAGCAACGCTGGCCACGCTCGGCAATGGAGCAACGCCATGATCAACGCGCGTCTCCACCTGCCACCGGTTACTCAAATGCTCGTACTCGTGCGCCATGGCCTCGCAAAACTCCGCCCAGCTTTGCAGCAAACCGCCGAGCTGCTCGAAATACCCCATGTTGACAGCAATCGTACAGTTCGTAAAGTCATGGGCTTTGACCGACGGCCCCTCTTCGTCGCCAATATTAACGCCGAGGAACCCCGTGTAATCGTCCCAGCTACTCCAAGCAGCCACTCCACCGCCAAGACCCGGCGCCAACTCGACCTTGACCCTCCCCCCGCAAGGAACGAAGCCCTGGTAAGCAGCCGCGTCAGCTTGAGCGGCACTGATGATAAGCTTGGTGTGAGGAGAGATTGGGAGCGTTTCCGCAAGCTCCGGCACATCAGACGAGCGCAGCGCCAAGAACACCGGCACAAGAAGGAACAAACACACCATCACAACACGAGCAACGCTCTTCAGCGGCTCATGAGGCGATGCGTTTCCGTTCTGAGGTGGTGGCTGACGAGCGTTGATGCCTTGGCTGGGCGATAGCCGCATAGCGGCCTTATCGATGCCAAGCGCGATCTCTCAAGAGTTGGAGGACCGCTTGCACCCAGCCCGCGGCCCAGCGTTATGCTCCGGCGCGCATCGCGCTGAGCTTCGATCACGCGTGCCTGCGGCGTGGTCGGGGCTGGCACTCGCACCTGGGTCCGTTTGCGTGTCGATGGCCATCGGTTCTCCCCAGCTGCGGCCATCGGCGTGTGCGCGGGCACGCCGGTGAGCGCGGACATGATCGCGCAGCGCCTGGGACGAAGTCCGAGCGCGACCCGCGCGCTATTGGGTCGCATGACGAAGACGGGGTACCTCGTGCGCCTGCCCCACCCCAGCCGGCCAAACGGCTCGGTCTACCGTCTCGCCGCCGACGGGCAGGCAGTGCTCGGGCAGGCCCCTGTTGAGAGCCGGTGGCCAGCGGTTTCCCGACGATCTCGGCACATAGGTCTACGCTCACCGACGGACCCCGCCCAGTGACAAGCTTTTGGTCATGCCGCTACGCCCCGCCTGCTACGTCGCGAGCCCGCTCGGCTTCACCGAGGCGGGCCGGGCCTACTACCGCGACGTTTACCTCCCGGCGTTGGCCGAGGTCGTCGATCCGGTTGACCCTTGGTCGTGGGTCACGAGCCAGGATTTGACCGAGGCTGCCGCGACAGGCCGCGAGCGAGAGCTGCTGCTATCGATCGGCAGGCGCAACATCGAGGCGATCCGGCGCTGCTCACTGCTCGTCGCCTACCTGGAGGGTCAGGAGCTCGACGCGGGGACGGTCGCCGAGCTAGGGTTCGCAGCCGGCGTGGGGCTTCGTTGTTTTGGGATACGCACGGACCTTCGCGGGCACGGCGAGGCGAGCACGGCCGTGAACCTCCAGGTGGAGACGTTCATCGTCGAAAGCGGCGGCCATATCTGTGGGAATCTCGCGGAGCTCGTGGACGCCTTGGCGGAACCAGCTTAGTCGCACTGCCACAGGCAGGGCGACCCGACGCCGCCGGAGGCCGGTGCCGTGACGGCGCCGGTCAGCCAACCGACTGCCCGTGGCCGCGCGACCGTGTCCCCGCGTCTGCCGTGGAAGCGTATGGGAAGCCGCATCGGTCGCGGCCTTGCCTGCAGACGACCCGCAGGCAGCCTCGAAAGTGGCGCAGCGCCGCGTTAACGAACACCGCCGCACCGCCAATCCGAAGTTTCGACCCCTACACCCTTCAGGTAAGCTCTACGATGGGAGTTATCGTAGAAACGCCTCGTCAGAGCTCGAGCCACGAAGGAGCCCAGCAAATGGAGACATTTAGGTGGTCTGTATCGATCGTAATGGCCGCGACAGCGATCTGTCTGGCTCTTGCTGCGAGCTCGTTCGCGGCACCAGATCT
>JASHYF010000445.1 GCA_030043235.1 Solirubrobacteraceae bacterium
AAGCCCCACACGCTGACGAGGAGACCGAACCCGCGGTCGCCCGCCAGCAGCGTGGACTTCGCGTAGGCGAGCTCGATCGGGGCGCCTGACTCGAAGAACACGAACGCCACTGCCTGCGTGAGCAGCAGCGCCCGCAGCGGGGGCGCAGACTGGATGTACCGCCACGCCGCCTGCAGCCGCGCCCGCACCGACGCGCCGCCCGCTTCCTCCACGTGTGGGTGTAGGTCGGTGAGCAGGGCGCCGCAGGCGACGAACGTGGCGGCGTCGATCAGCAGCGCAGCCGGCGCGCCGGCGCCGGCGGCGATCGCTCCGCCGAGCACCGGCCCCAGCACGAACGTCCACGAGAAGGCGACGTTGATGGCAGCTGACGCGCTGCGTTCTCCCGTCTGCGCGCGCCGCTCGCGGGCCGCCTCGTCCAGGTCTGGCGGATGCCATCCCGTCTGCGCCGCCTCGCGCCCCGCGTGCGCCGCCTCCGTTCGCAACAGTGCGCTTGCCGCCAGCGCGGCGGTCCCGTCGAGCGCCACCAGCAGCAGCACCCCCGGGAGCCAGAAGCGCCACAGCAGGACCGCCGCGATCGCCGCGGTCGCGACCGCCTCGAACGCGTACAGCCCGCTCAGCTCGCGCCGTCGGCGCGAGGCCTCCACCTTCGCGACCAGCGCGGGGACCGCGAACGCCGGCAGCACCTGCGCCGCCACGAGCGTCGCGGAGACCGCGAGGGCGCTGTGCGTGTGGTCGTACACCGCCAGCGACAGCGCGATCGTGCCGATCCACGTGCCCAGCCGGTTGATCGCGTACGCGGCGATGATGCGGCGCAGCCGGGGCGATGAGGGCGCCGATGGCACGGGGTTACGCTAGCGGAGGGGCCGGTGGGGTTTCGAGCGCGTGGCTCAGGTTGGCATGCGGGACACGACCTCGAATGTGCTGGCGGGTACGGTAGTCGCGGAGGGATTCTTCGAGGGCTTCGCGGGTGAAGTCGGGCCAGTACTCCTCGCGGAAGATGAGCTCGGAGTAGGCGGCCTGCCATAGCAGGTAGTTGGAGAGGCGTCGCTCGCCGCCGGTGCGGATGATGAGCTCGGGGTCGTGCACGTCGGGTGCGTACAGCCGTGCGCGGAACTCTTGCTCGGTGGTGCCGTGGAAGTGGCGGGCGGCGTCGATGATCTCCGCGCGTGCGCCGTAGTTGAAGGCGACGCACAGCGTGAGCCGGCGGTTGCCGGCGGTCAGCTGTTCGGCCCAGCGCATCTGCGCCAGAAGTGTTGGTGGGATTGCACGGCGGCGGCCGATGAAGCGCATGCAGACTCCTTGCTGGTGAAGCTCGGGGGTCTCTGTGGCGATGCGCGTTGCGAGCATGTTGATCAGTCCGCGTACCTCGTCGGGGGGCCGGGACCAGTTCTCGGTCGAGAACGAGTACACGGTCAGCTCCTGGATGCCGAGCTCGGCGGCGTCGCGTAGCCGGGCCTTCAGGGTCTCGGCGCCTGCCTCGTGGCCGTGGTTGATGGGCAGGCCGTGGGCGCGTGCCCAGCGGCCGTTGCCGTCGGCGATGATCGCTAGGTAGCGCGGGGGCCTGCCGCAGGAGTGATTCGCTGTAGTGCTCATCCGCGCTCTGAGGATCGGCGTCGGGTCCGTAGCGAGCGACACGTCGCGTATGTTCGCTTCGCGGCTCGCCAGGTTCGCATCACTGCGAGTGTGGGTGTTATCAGCGGCTGCAGTTCTCGGCGGAGGCGCGCGGTGAGCGGTCGGGCGTGCTCGCTGCTTGCCTCGGGCGCGGAGAGGTAGTAGGCGGCGATGCCGACTAGCGTCATTACGTGGTATGCGTCATGAGGAAGTGCGCGCGCTTGGGCAGCGGCTTGCCCGGCGGTTTCTGCAAGACGCTCTGCGAGGAGCGTTTGATCCTCGTAAGAACGCAAGTACCACTGCGTGTCCATCTTCAGATCGTGCTCGTAGTCGATAACGCTGTCGAGCATCGTCGCGAGAGCGCCGAACGAGAGATATGCCGCGTCGATCGCGACGGCCTGCTCGCGTGTCGTTTGCCGATCGGCGCCAGCCGCGATCAATGCATAGACGCTCAGGGCGGACGTCACCGCGCCAGCAAGAAACTCTCGCCATCGAAGTGGCGTGCTTGCCGCTTCGCGTTCGGCCCATGCTTGGAGTTCAGACGCGCCGGCGCCTATGGAGGCGTGAACGCGGGCCTGCGCCTCGGCACAGCGCCGCGCCGCGCTTCGAGCGACGGGCGTAATCGCGTGGCTCGCGGGCAGTGCGGCGAGCGTGTCCCTCACCGTGGCGATGAGCTCGCTGAGATAATGACCGTCGTCGCTGTGAGCGTGCTCGCGGTAGTAGTCCCGAGGTGCGGCGAATGGCGTGACCGCGTCCAGGAACGCCTGAAACAGGTGATGGTCGGGGCTTGGATCGTTGAACTGCTCTGCGAGCCCGTCGAGGTAGTCGTACATCACCTGCATCGCGACGATCGCCTCGGCGGCGCGCCCGCGCTTGGATCTCTTTGCGAGCGTGGCGAGCGTTGTTGTGCCCTCAGCGTTGAAGCCCTCGCTGCGGAGGTTCTCGAGCGCGACTCGCCGCAGTTCCGGGTCGGGGATTGCGCGAGCGCGTCGTTCCCAGTGGCGCAGCTGCTCACGTACCGTCGGGGCGACGCTCGACCAGTATCGGAGGTTTGCGAGTAGGAGCGCGAAGCTGGCGCGTGCCGTGAGCGAGCCGTCACCGAACACGGACACGAGGCGAGCCTACGCTTTGCTAAGGGCAGCCGCTCGTCGCTGTGGTCGTGGTGGGCTCGCTGCTACTCGTCGAGCGACAGCGCGAGGGTTCCAGGGACCCGCGAGGCGGAAAACGCCGGGGCAGCCACGATCGCCAGTGCGATTGTGAGGATGAGCGCGACGATGACGAGCGGTCGCCAGCCCGCGGCAAGGCTGGCGACCGGGAAACCGGTGACTTGCTTGAGATAGCCGTCGATGATCAGCTGGCCGTAGATCCCAGCAACCGCGCCGGTCAAGCACCCCGTGCCGAGTATAAGCGTCGATTCGACGAGCAACAGCCGCCGCAGGCGTCGCGGCGATGCCCCCGAGAGGCGCAGGCTCGCGATCGATGTGCGTTGCTGCCAGACGTTTGAGCCAAGCGCCGCCGCCATCGCAAAGACCGCCGCGATCACGAGCAGCGTCGAGATCTCCCCCAGACGGCTGAGTCCCTCTTGGGCGAGCGTGTCGAACCGCTGCACCCATGTGGCGGCGGTCACGACTTCGAGGCCGCTGCCATGACCCAGCGCGATGGCGATCTCGCGCTGTGCGAGCGCTACGTTGCTTCTCGGCGCGAGCTGGACCACTATTGCGCTGGGTGTGCGGGTGGCCCACAGGCGGCTGTAGTCTGCGCTGTTCATGAGCACCGCGCCACCGGGCCATCCGTAGTTGGTGGTCGTAGCGGCCAGCCTCAGATGTGCGGTCCCGGTGGGCGTGGGGAGCCTTAGCGTTTGTCCGAGCCGCACGTGCTGTTCCTGCGCGAGTTGGCCGGAGACGGCGACCCAGCCTCCCGCGGCCAGGTATCTGAGGGCCGCTGCCAGGTTGCCGCTGAGCATCTGGCCGCGCAGCAGGGCCGTCTCGGTGCCCGGCGGGCGCGCGAGTATCACCACGCGGCGATCTGGGAGGTTCATGAACTCGCTCTGGACAGTGTGGACGCCGATAACGGCGGGCAGCCGTGCGATTCGTGCGGCGTAGTTGTCGGCTGGGAAGCTCGTGGTTTCCGGTGTATACCCTGGATTCAGGACCCGGAGCTGTCCGTCGGCGACATCGGCTTGGGCGAAGTCGTGAAGTCCCCGCAGGAGGTCTCCGCGGGCACCGCCGAGCGCGATGCTGCCGAAGATTGCGATTGCGCCCGTAGTCACGAGCGCGAGCGAGCGGACCCCGGAGCCCCTCAGCGACGCTAGAGCTACGGGGAGGATCGTGAGCCGCTCGCTGTGCCTCGCGAGCAAGTGGGCAGCACGCAGCGTGAGCGTGAACGCGAACGGGAGTGCGAGCATGGTCGCGAGCGCGAGGAGGATCGACGCGGTGAGCGCCAATGCTGGGATCGCTACGAAGAGCACGCTCGCGAGAAGGGCGAGCACCAGTGCGATCGCGAACAGGACGCGTCGTGCACCTGGCGACACGGCATTGCCGGGTAGACCGTCTTCGCGGTAGATCGCGTCCAGGGCTCGGCTGCGGCGCAGGTCGAGCAGCGGGATCGCGGAGGCAAGACAGGTCGCGAGCACGCCGCCAACCAGGCCGAGTAGGACGGGTCGCACGCCGATCACCGTGTTCGAGCCGAGCACGAAAGCCTGGGCAAGATATCCGGGCGAAGATTGGTGGAAGGTTCCGCGGGAGAGCAGGTAGCCGCCGAGGAGGCCGGCGAGCGACGCGACGAGGCCGAGGCAGAGCGCCTGCGAGATGACCATCTGCACGATCGCGCCACGCCGGGCGCCCTCTAGACGCCTGTCTGCGATCATCCGACGACGCTCGGGCACGGTCAGCAGGATCGCGTTGAACGCAAGTAGCAGGCCGAGCAACGCACTGATCGCGGCGAAGAACGCGCTCGCCTGGTCGCTCGGACGCAGCGCCTGACGCAACAGCGTGAGGTCCTGGTCGCCGGGCGCGACTGTCAATCGTCCCGCCGCGAGCGCTTCAAGCTCGCCGCGCACCGCGCGTTCGCGACCGGGCTCGCTCTCGACGAAGATGCGCGTGATGCGCCCGGGCAGAGCGGCTAGCCGCTGCAGAGTGGGAAGGTGCATCACGGCTATTTGGGCCTGTGAAAGTGCACCGGCAATTTCGCTGCCGAACACTACGCTCACCTTCAATGTGAGCTTGCGTCCGCGCAGATGAACTGACACTACGTTGCTCCGAGCGCCCGTGTTCGCAATCGCCAGCTCTCGCGCGACCTGGCTGCTAAGAGCGAGGCCGTTGCGCGCGAGGGCGTTGATCGGGAGCGTTTCAGCTAGCCCGTCGAGCTTCGCAAGGCTCCAGTCCGCGCCAACCAGATCAGCTACGACGCGCTGATCTCCTGGCCCATCGATCGTCGCCGTTTGTTC
>JASHYF010000446.1 GCA_030043235.1 Solirubrobacteraceae bacterium
GCGGACCGGATGCCCGCCGGCGCGCTCGGCGAGCGCGGCGTGCTCCGGCCCCTCGCCGGCGACGACCAGCGGCACGCGCGCGATACGGCACGCGTCGATCGCCACGTCCACGCCCTTCTCGCGCGACAGGCGTGCGACGACGAGCGCGTATGAGCCGGCCGCGGGCTCGGCGACGCGCGCGAACGCCCGCTCGTGCAGCGGCGGCGGCAAGACGTGCACCTGCTCCCACGGCAGCGGCGCGCCCAGCTCGCGCAGGCGTTCGCGGGCGAAGACGCTGGGGACGATGAAAGCGTCGGCCTGCGCCACCAGCCTGCGCTGCCACAGCGCAAGCGAGGCGCCGTAGGCGAGCGCCTCCGGCACGCTGCCGCGGCAGCCCAGGACGACCCCGGGCAGCGTGTTGCGTGCGTGACAACGCGTGCACTCGGCGCCGCGCGCGAAGCACACGCCGATCGCGCACACCAGGCGATACTGGTGCAGGTGCAGCACGACACGCGCGCCCGCGCCTTTCGCGGCCGCGAGCGCGCGCCAGCCGAGCGAAGGCTGCAGGTTGTGGGCGTGGAGCACGCGCGCGCCGCTCAAACGCACCGCGCCCGCGAGCTCGCGCGGCTCGAGCCCTCCGCGCAACAGCCCCAATGCCGCGTGGGTGCGGCCCATGCACGCGGAGTCGCGCGTCAGCAGCTCGGCCGGCTCTCCCAGGTGCTCGCGCACCAGCCACAGCAGGTCCGCCACCGTCCGCTCCTCGCCGCCGGTCGTGCGGTAGCGGTTGTGCGCGAACAGGACCATCCGAGCGTCAAACCTAGACTCTCTGCCAGCCGTGAGACCGACCGCGTCGATCGTGATACCCACCCGCGAGCGCCTGCCCTACCTGGAGGTGGCGCTCGAATCGATTGCGCCTCAAGCGGCTGGGGCGGGAGCCGAGGTGCTCGTCATCGACGACGCCGGCCCCTCGCGCGCCGCGCGCGAGCTGGCTGCTCGCTTCGCCGCGCGCTACGAGCCGCACGTGCGGCCGCTTGGCCTGAACGTCGCTCGCAACGCCGGCGTGGAGCGCTCGCGGGGCGAGCTGGTGGTGTTCGTCGACGACGACGTCCGCGTGGCGCCAGGCTGGCTCGCGGCGCTGCTTCGCGCGGCTCGCGAGAACCCGCGGGTCGATGTCTTCACCGGCCCGATCGTCGCCCGGCTGGAAGGTCCGGGTGGGTGGGGTTCTCATTCTTGCGGCCGCGAGCGCCCGCCGGTCACCACGCTCGATCTCGGCCCGCGCGACACCGACGCGCGCTACGCGTGGGGCGCGAACATGGCCATCCGTCGCAGCGCGCTCGAGCGCGTGGGGCCATTCGACGTGTCGCTCGAGCACGGCGGGGACGAGCAGGAGTGGCAGGAACGGCTGCGCGCGGGCACGCCCGGCGCGCGCGTCCTGTACGTGGCCGGAGCGTCGGTCGAGCATCGGCGGGCCGGCGCCGACGCGCGCCTGTTCTCGCTTTCGCGCGGCGCCTACGCGCGTGGCCTCGCCGCCCGGCGCTTCGACGCGAGACGCGGCTGCGCGCCGTCGCTGGGCGCAGAGCTGCTGACGCTCGCCGCGTGCCTGGCACATGTCGTGCGCCGTCGCTGCCCGGCCGCCTTGACGACCGTCGCCCACAGCGGCGGGCGCCTGCGCGAAGGGCTGCGCGAACGAGCAGCAGCGAGCGCGCCTGCGCACGCTGAAGAGGACTTCCTGTCGGGCACCAGCGGGACGGTGGGCGGGTTCGGCGCCCTGCTGCGCGGCGCCCGCGACACGGCTGTGGACGCCCGCGAGATCCTCGGCGGCAGGCGCCTGCGCCTGGAGCTGGCCGCGCGCCACGAGCCGCCACTGCAACACGTGCTCGTGCTGATGGTCGAGCGCCCCGAGCGGCGCGCCTGCGCACGGGCGATCGCCGCCGAGCTGTCGCGCTCGCGCCACGACGTGGAGCTGCACGCCTGCCCGCCGGAAGGGCTGGGCAAGTTCGAGAACCTCAACCGCCTGCTTGCCGCGCGGGAGGGTGGGACTGGGGTCGGGGGTGGGGCTCCGGTCAACGGCTACGACTGGCTGTTGACCGTCGACGACGACGTCGAGCTTCCGCGCCGCTTCCTCGACCGCTTCCTGTTCCTGTGCGAGCGCTTCTCGCTGACGCTCGCGCAGCCGGCCCATCGGCGGCGCTCGCACGCGGCGTGGCCGGTCACGCGGCGGCAGGCGACGAGCGTCGTACGCGAGACGGCGTTCGTGGAGATCGGCCCGGTGACCGCGTTCGCCAAAAGCGCCTTCCCGGTGCTCCTGCCGTTTCCCGAGCTGCGCATGGGCTGGGGCCTGGACGTTCACTGGGCGGCGCTCGCCCGCGAGCACGGCTGGCGCTGCGGCATCGTCGACGCCGTGTCCATCCGCCACCTCGCGGCCCCCGCGGCGGCGGCGTACGCGCGCGAGCACGCGATCGCCGAGGCGCGCTCCTTCCTCGCCGAGCGTCCCCATCTGAGCGCCCGCGAGGCGGGGCGCACGCTCGCGACCCACCGCGGCTGGTGAGCGCCGCAGGATCAATGTCCCACCCACCCCCACGCGTGGCGGTGGTGGCGGAGTTCTATCCATCTCGCCGCGACCCGGTGCTCGGCGTGTGGGCGCACAGGCAGGCGCTGGCCACGCGCGACGCGGGCGCGCAGCTGCGCGTGCTCGTGCTGCATCGCCTCGTCCCGCCACGTGCCTCGCTCGCGCGTGGGCCTGCCGGCGCACGCTCCTTCCCGCAGGCCGCTCGCGAGCTGGCGGACCGCGTGCGCGAGCCGCGCAGGCAGCTCCGTGACGGCCTGAACGTCACCTACGTGCCCTACGTCTCGCCTCCCCGGGAGCTCGCCTACGCATCCTGGGGAGCCTGGGCGGCGCCCGCCCTCGGCCTGGCTCTGAGGATGCTCGCGAGATCCTTCCCGTTCGAGCTGGTGCACGCGCACAACGCCGTGCCCGCCGGCGACGCGGTCCGGCGGGCGGGCATCGCGCGCCCGCTGATCGTCTCGGTGCACGGCGGAGACGTGTTCTACACCGCCAGGCGCGACGCGGCCGGAGCGCAGGCCGTGGCCAGGGGGCTCCGAGCCGCCGAGCTGGTGCTCGCCAACAGCCACGGCATCGCCGAGCTCGCGCGCACGCACGGCGCCCGCGACACGCGCGTAGTGCATCTTGGCAGCGACCTTCCGTCCGCGCGGCGTCCCGCGCAGGGCGAGGCGCGCTCGGCGGGACCGCCAACGCTCGTGACGGTCGCGCACCTCATCGCGCGCAAGCGCCACGCTGACGTGCTGCGCGCGCTCGCGGTGCTCGGCGAACGCCATCCGGCGCTCCGCTACGCGATCATCGGAGACGGCCCCGAGCGGGTCGCCCTGGAAGGTCTCGCGGCCCGCCTGGGGGTCGCCGATCGCGTCGACTTCCACGGTCAGCTCGCGCCGCAGGAGGCGCTCGAGCGCGCACGCCGTTGCACGCTGTTCGTGATGCCCTCCATCGACGAGGCGTTCGGCGTGGTGTACGTGGAGGCGATGGCCGCGGGCCTGCCCGCGATCGGCTGCCGCGGCGAGCCCGGCCCGGAGGAGATCGCCGCGGCGGGCGACGGCTTCCTGCTCGTCCCACCCGGCGACATCGAGCGGCTGACTCAGCGCATCGACGAGCTGCTGTCCGATGCTCACCGCCTGCGCGAGGCCGGACAGCGGGCGCGTGCGACCGTCGCGGCCAACTTCACGTGGGAGCGCTGCGGGGAGCAGACGCTGGCCGCGTACGCGGACGTGTTGGCGCGAGATCCGTGAAGCCCGTCCTGTTCGTCACCGGCCACGCACCGGCCTACCGCGTGGGGGCGCTCGC
>JASHYF010000007.1 GCA_030043235.1 Solirubrobacteraceae bacterium
TCGGCGGCTGCGGCTCACAGACCAGGACGGTGTCCGTGTCCGGGAGCCCCGTCGTCACGCGCTCCACGCCGGCGCCCAGCAGCGCCACCAGCTCCACGTCGAGCGCCGCCACAACCAGCACGCCCACGAGCGCGGCCACCGCGCCGGCGAGCGAAGCCGGCGGCACCACAGCGCCCTCCGGCACCACGCGCAGCGCGCCAGAGCCCGCCTTCACCCACCAGGAAAACAGCGCCGCGGGGCTCAGCCAGGCGCTGTCCGTGCTCCAAGCCCGGGGCTACACGGCAGACGACACATCTCAATATCACCCCAACCAAACGCTGCGGGTGCTCGTCGGCACGAAGAGCGGCTCCGGCGAAGGCTATGACCAGCAGGCGTTCTTCTTCGTCGGCGAACGCTACATCGGCACCGACAGCAAGGAAGCGAGCGCCAGCGTCAGCGTGCTCGCCCAGGGCGACACCGAAGTCACGCTCGGCTATGCGCTCTACCGCAGCGGCGATCCCCTGTCCAACCCCAGTGGCGGACAGGCGACGGTGCGCTTCCAGCTGGACGACGGACAGCTGCAGGCGCTCGACGCGATCCCCCCGGCCGGCTCGAGCGCCGGGCTGAGCCGCCGCTAGATCGCCCGAGCGCCGCGCGGCGATCCCCCCGCCGGCTCCACCACCGGGATGAACCGGCGCTGGATCTCTCAAGCGCCGCGCGTTTTTCGCCGATCGCGTGCGTATGGCTCCCGCAGCGCCCGCCGCTGACACGCCGGACGGCTCCGGCCGAGACGTCTGCTGCTCTATGACCAGCGTGCTCGTGCGGCTGGTGCGCAACCACGGTGGCGATGGCGCCGTCGCCGAGCTCCTGCGCCGCGCCGGCAGCCGGCACGAGGCCGCTTACCTCGAGGACGCCGACAACTGGGTATCACAGCCGGAGGTGTGGGCGCTGATGCAAGCGGGCGTGCAGCTCACAGGGGACCCGGCATTCTCGCGACGCGTGGGCGAAGAGACGGTCACCCAGCACGCCGGCAAGCAGGTCGCCACGCTGCTGCGCTCGCTCGGCTCCGTGGAGGCCGTCCTGCAGGCCGTCGCGCAGACCGCCGGCAAGCTCACCACCACCACCGAACTGGAGGCCATCGAAGTCGCCCCGGGACGCGCCACAGTGAGGGCGGCCGCGCGCGAGGGCTTCACGCGCAGTCCCCAGAACTGCGAACTCACGACCGGGCTGCTCAGCTCCACGCCAAGCCTTTTCGGCCTCCCCAACGCGCGCGTTCAGGAGAGCGAATGTCAGGCGCGCGGCGGCGTCCAGTGCCTGTACACGGTCACCTGGGACGCCGAGCAGGCCGCTGCGGCGGCCGATCCGCAGCAGCGCGTCACCGCGCTCGAGGCCCAGCTCACCGCCATGTCAGAACGCCTGCACAGCGTGTATGCGATCGCCAGCGATCTCGTGTCCACCGAGGACCTCGAGACGGTGCTGCAGCGCATCGTCGAGCGCGCCGCCGACGCCGTGCGCGCCCCCAGCCACATCCTCGCCGTGCGCCCCCACGAGGACGCCGAGCTGCAGGTCTACACGCGCGGCATCGGCGAGGCCGAGGCGCGGAGGCTCGCGCTTTGCACGCTCGCCGGCAACGACGTGCCGGGTGGCTCGGCGCTGGTCGTGGACGTCGATTCTGGGCGCCGCAGCTACGGCCAGCTGATCGCCCGCTACGCCAGCACGGTCGAGTTCTTCCCGCAGGAACAGGAGATGCTCAGCCTGTACGCCAAGCACGCCGCCGCCGTGCTCGACATGGCGCTCGCGCTGCAGCAATCCGCACAGCGTCACGAACAGGTGAGCTCGCTGCTCGCGCTCTCCCATGCGCTCGCCAACGCCGGCACCAGCCACGAGGTCGCCGAGCGCCTCGCCGCGGCCGCGCCCAACGTGGTGGATTGCGATCGCATGCGGGTGTGGCTGTGGGACGGCTATGAGCGCTGCCTGCGCTCCACCGCGGCGTGGACACGGGTTCCCGGGGCGCCCGACCCTCCCGACTTGACGATCTCGCCCGACGACACGCCGCACATGCAGAGCATGCTCACCGAGCCGCGGCCGATCTTCTTCGACACCGACACCGACGATCCGTACACCTCGCGGCTGATGGCCGCGCTCGGCGTGGCCGCCCTGGCGATCGTCCCGATCATCGCCCGCGACGTGTTCCTCGGGATCCTCACGGCGGCCGTCACAGAGCGACCCGAGCGCCTGCGTGCGGACGGGGACCTGCTGCAGCGTCTCACCGGCGTGGCCGCGCTCGCCGCGCCGGCCATTCAGAGCGGCCAGCTGTTCGACCAGCTGCGCTACAAGGCCAGCCACGACGCGCTCACCGGGCTGCTCAACCGCATCGGCTTCCGCCAGTCCATCGACGCCGCGCTCAACAACGTGGGCACCGGCGAGGAGCGCGTGGCGCTGCTGTTCGTGGACCTCAACCGCTTCAAGCAGGTCAACGACCTGCACGGTCACGACGCCGGCGACGAGCTGATTCGCCAGGCCGGCGCGCGCCTGCTGACGATCTGTCGCGGGACCGACGAGGTGGCCCGCCTCGGCGGCGACGAGTTCGCGATCATCCTCGCCGACGTGCGCCACGACGAGCAGGTGCGCGCCGCCGAGCGCCGCGTTCGTCGCGCGTTCCGCGAGCCGTTCAGCGTGGGCGGCATCCCCATCTCCGTCAGCGCCAGCGTCGGTGGCGGGATCTGGCCCGACGACGGGCACACGGTCACAGAGCTCGTCCGCCACGCCGACGCGGCGATGTACGAGGACAAGGCCCAGAGCCGGCGCGCATCGGTGATGGCCCAGCACGCGCCCGCCGCGCGCTGACCCGAGCGCCAGCCCGGTGGGCTCCCGGGCGCAGCGGT
>JASHYF010000447.1 GCA_030043235.1 Solirubrobacteraceae bacterium
TACGGCCCGGTCAACTACGAGGCGTACGTTCCCTTCGAGCAGATCTTCGGCTGGAGCGGCACGTGGAACGACTTGCCGGCGGCGCACGCCGCGGCGATCTTCTTCGACCTGCTCGCCACGGCGCTGATGTTCCTGCTCGGCCGGCGCATGCGCGGCCCCACGCTGGGCGTCGCGCTGGCGTACGCGTGGGTGTCCTATCCGTTCACGCTGTTCACGCTCGAGAGCAACTCCAACGACACGCTGGTCGGTGCGCTGGTGCTCGCGGCGCTGCTCGCGGCGAGCTATCGCTCGCGGCTCGCCACCGCCGGCCGCGGCGTCTTCGCCGCGCTCGCCGGTCTCACCAAGTTCGCGCCGCTCGCCCTCGCGCCGCTGCTTGCCACCCACGATCTCCCGGCGAGGGGCGCCACCGGCAGCGCCCGGCGGCGGGCGCTGGCGCTCACGCTGTTCGCGTTCGCGTTCGTCGCGACCGCCGCGCTCGTCTCGATCCCCGCGCTCGCGCACGACTCGCTGCACGAGATCTACGAGCGCACGCTCGTCTACCAGTCCAACCGCAACTCGCCGTTCTCCGTGTGGGGCCTGTACGACCTGCACGGCCCCGAGGCGGCCGTCGAGCTCGCGGCCGTGGTGCTGGCCCTGGCGCTCGCCGTGCTGCCGCGCCGGCCCGATCTCGTCGGGCTGGCGGCGGCGTGCGCGGCTGTGATCATCGCCGAGCAGCTGGGCATCGAACACTGGTTCTACCTGTACATCCCGTGGTTCTTCCCGCTGGTGATGCTCGCCCTGTTCGGGCGCCTCACCGATCCGCCGTCGCCTCCTGAGCCGGCCGTGGCATCAGAACCTGCTCGATCGCGTCTGCCCGCAGCGGTCGCGAGCAGCTGATCAGCACGCCCATCAGCCATGGATCCTCCTCCGAGGTCTCGAAGCGGACCGGCATCTGCGTGAGCAGCGCCTCGATCGCCTGCTCGCGCTTGACGCCGATCACGCCTCCGCGCGGGCCGGTCATGCCGACGTCGGTGATGTACGCCGTCCCGCCCGGGAGCACGCGCGCATCGGCCGTGGGGACGTGCGTGTGCGTGCCCACCACCGCCGTCACCCGTCCGTCGAGATGCCAGCCCATCGCCACCTTCTCCGAGGTCGCCTCCGCGTGCATGTCCACGAGCACGTGCTCCACCTCGCCGAGCTCCGCAAGCGCCACCTCGATCTCCGTGAACGCCGAGCGGCCCGCGCGCAGGTAGAGGTTGCCGCTGAGGTTGATCACACCGAGCCGAGTTCCGTCGTGCTCGACCACGCACGATCCCCTGCCCGGCTGGCTGCGCAGGAAGTTCGCCGGGCGCACGATCCGCTCGTGGCTGGCCAGATACGGGTAGATGTCCCGCCGGTGATATGCGTGGTTGCCGAGCGTGATCGCGTCCACGCCGGCCGCGAGCATCTGATCGGCGATCTTCGGCGTGATCCCGAGGCCGCCGGCCGCGTTCTCGCCGTTGACCACCACGAACGTCGGCGCGTAGCGCTCGCGCAGGAGCGGCAGGCAGTCCAGCAGCGTGCGCCGCCCGAGCCCCCCGACGACGTCGCCCACGAACAGGATGCGCGCCCGCCCGCGCGCCGGACGCTCCCCGTTCGCGATCGGCGCCGCGGCCGCCCGCTGCCCGGCGCCCGCCTCGGCCTCAGCCATACTCTGGCAATGGTGGGATGCGCGTGAGAGGCGTCTCCGAGAAGACCGAGCGGGAAGACGCCCCGGCCCAACGGGACGATGCCCCGGCCCAGCGGGACGACGCCCTGGCCCAGCGGGACGACGCCCCGGCCCAGCGGGACGACGCCCCGGCAGAGCAGGTCGCCGAGGCCACAGCGCAGGGCGAGGGCCTGCCCGCCGTGCCGCCCCTGGCGGAGGAGCGCAAGCCCACCGACTCCGCGGCAGCGAAGGCGCCGGAGCCGCCGCGCGTCGTCGTCCCCCGCTGGGTGCAGCTGGTGCTGCTGCCGCTCAGCGTGCTCGCGCTGTACGCGCTGGCGAAAGCCGCGGGCAAAGTGCTGGTGATATTCATCATCGCCGGGCTCATCGCGCTGCTCCTCAATCCGGCCGTCGCCTTGCTGCACCGCTCGCGCCTGCCACGCGGGGGCGCGGTGCTGGCCGTATACCTCGCATTCTTCCTGACGCTGGCCGGCATCGGCTTCCTGCTGGCCAACCCTATCTCCAGCCAGGTGCGCACGTTCAGCGACAACCTTCCCAGCATCGTCGACGAAGCAAACAAGACGATCGCCACCTTCCAGCACGAACTCGATCACCACGGCATCCACCTGGAACTCGTCAAACAGGGCAAGACGGCGCTGCAGAGCGTCGAGGGCAAAGTGGCCAAGAGCGCGGCCAAACTGGCGTCGTTCGGCGGCGCCCTCGCCACCGAAGCCGCCGGTGCGATCTTCGACCTCGTGCTCGTGCTCGTGCTGTCGGTGTACATGCTGATCTACGGCGCGAAGATCGGCGCGCTCGTGCGGCGGACGCTGCCCAAGGGCGACGGAACGAAGACGGACGACTACCCGCACCTGGTCCAGAGGGCCGTGTCCCGATACGTCGGCGGTCAGCTCCTGTTCAGCGCCGTCATGGGCACCTCCGCCGGCGTGGCGCTGTACGTGTTCGGCGTCATCGGCATCTTCCCCGACGGGCGCACCTACGCGGTGGCCTTCGCGGTGTTCTACGCCACCATGGAGCTCGTGCCCTACGTCGGCCCGATCCTGGGCGCGGTGCCGCCGGTGCTCGTAGCGCTGTTGACCAAACCGATCACCGCGCTGTGGGTGGCGCTGCTGTTCGCCGGCCTGCAGCAGCTCGAGGGCCACGTCGTGGCGCCGCAGATCTTCGGGCACACGCTGCGGATCAACCCGCTGCTGGTGATCCTGGCGCTGCTGCTCGGGCTCCAGTTCGAGGGAGTCATCGGCGCCCTGCTCGCCCTGCCGATCCTCGCGATCCTGCGTGAGACGGCCGTCTATCTGAACCGCCATCTCACGTTCGAGTCCTGGCGCCGGAGCGACAGCCCGTTGCTGTGAACGTCGTGCTCAGCGTCAGCGCGCTGGCCAAGCGCTACGGTCCACGCCGCTCGAGCGCTGGGCGCCAGGCCCTCCAGGACGTCAGCTTTCAGCTCGGCAGCGGTGAACTGGTGGCGGTCGTGGGGCCGAACGGCGCCGGCAAGACGACGCTCCTGTCGATCATCGCCGGCGTGCTGTCCGCCAGCGCCGGCTCCGTCGTGCAGGCCGACGGCGAGCTGGCCGGCCGAAAGGGGGCGGGGGTCGGGTGGGTGCCACAGCAAGCCGCCCTCTACTCCAAGCTCTCAGTCGCTGAGAACCTAGAGCTGTTCGCCCGCCTGGAGGGGGTTGAGGACACCGATGCCGCGGTCGTTCGCATGCTCGAGCAGACGGGACTCGGCGCTCGCGCGCGAGATCCCGTGGGCCGGCTCTCCGGCGGCAACCGCCAGCGCGTGAACGTCGGCATCGGGCTGATCGGCGACCCGCCGGTGCTGGCGCTCGACGAGCCCTCCGCCGCGCTCGACCCCTCTCAGCGCGAGCGCCTGTGGGAGTTCCTGGGTGCGCGCGTCGCCAGTGGCATCACCGTCCTGTTCTCGACCCACAACGTCAGCGAGGCGCAGCGCCACGCCGATCGCGTGCTCGTGCTCGCCGACGGCCGGCTGCTGTTCGACGGCTCGCCTGCGTCGCTGCTGGTGCAGGGTGGCGAGGGCGCGAGCGGCGACCTCGAGCGTGCGCTCGTGCGGTTTCTGTGGGAGCGCGCATACCCAGAGGGCACGCTGTGAGGTGGCTGCTGCGCAAGGACCTGTTGATCCTGGGCCGCTCCCAATTGCTGCTCGCGCTGCTCGTGGTGTACCCGGCAGCGATCGCTTTGCTGCTCGGCCTTGCCATCTCGCGCAGCCCGACACGTCCGCGGGTGGCGATCGTCGACGAAACGGCTCCCGGGGAAACCTTGCAGGTGGCAGGGCAGCATGTGCCGGTCGGCCGGTATGTCAGCCAGCTGCTCGACCAGGTCCAATCCGTGCGAGCGGCCACGCGCACGCGGGCGATCGAACAGGTCGACTCAGGCGCTGTCGTCGCAGCCGTGGTGCTGCCCGCGGGTCTCGCTGCACGGCTGTCCTCGAACGAGAACCAGGCGCAGCTGGAAGTGCTCTACAACGGCAACGCGCTCGAGCAGTCGATCGCGCGCTCGACCATCGACTCCGCGCTCGCGCACGCGAACCTGGGCTTCTCCGAACAGATCCAGACCGCCGCGAGGAAGGTCATCGGCACGCTGCTCACAGGCGGCAAGCTGGGTGGCATGGCAGACGAAAACATCATCGGCCTCGAACGCATCCCCTCCATCCTGGGCGCGATCGCCGCCAGCCAGCCGCGGGGGCACGCGCGCAGCGAGCTGGAACAGATCGACTCCTTCGCGGGCTTCGCCGCACAGAACCTCACGCTCGCGAGCCACGTGCTCGCGACCATCGGCCAGCCGATCCGCGTGAACAGCGTGCTGCTGCACGGCCGGCGCACGCCGCTCGACACGTTCGCAGTGGTCGTCGCCGTGAGCCTCTCGATGATGCTGCTGTGCGTGCTGCTCGCCGCCGGCGGCGTCGCGCTGGAGCGCGAAGAGCACACGCTCGCGCGGCTGATCAGAGGGCGCGGGGCCGGCCGTTCGCCCGCCTCGGCGCTGGTCACACGCACGAGCCTGCTCGCCGAGAAGACGCTGCTCGCCGCCGGCTGCGCGTTTGTGGTCGCCTTCGCGATGCTCGCCGGCATCGGCGCCTTCGTGCCGCTCGACTGGAGACGTGTGGGGCTGTGGCTGGCGGCGCTGGCCCTCGATGCCCTCGCCCTCAGCGCCCTCGGCGTGGCGATTGGCGCGCTCGCGCGCGAAGTGCGCGCGGCCTCGCTGCTCGCCTTCATGCTCTCGCTGCCGCTCGCCCTGCTCGCGCTCGTACCCGGGGGCTCCGTCTCGCGCGGCCTCTACGACGCGATCGGCGTGATCTCATTCGTGTTTCCCTACAAGGCGGCCCTGCAGGCTCTGGACGCCGCCGTGAACGGTGCCGCTCCCACCATCGCGCTGAGCCTGCTGCACCTCGCCGTCCTCGCCGCCGCGTTCGCGGCGCTCGCGCGCCTGGGCCTGCGTCGGGTCGAGTAGAACCAGACGAACCGCAACGTCCTCCGAGCGCCGAGGGATCTCCTCGAAAGAGCGTTCGACGGATATCCTCGAAGCGATGGCATTCCCACAGACGCGCATGCGCAGGCTGCGCGCGAGCGCCGGACTGCGAGGGCTGGTGCGCGAGACCGAGGTGCGCGCCGGCCAGCTCGTGTTGCCGCTGTTCGTCAGCGAGGCGGCGTCGGGCGCCGAGTCCGGCGAGGTGCGCGCCCCGCCGGCCGGCGCGGGCGGACGTCAGCCGATCGCCACGATGCCCGGCGGGCAGGGCGTGCGTCAGCCGATCGCCGCGATGCCCGGCGTCGAGCGCCTGTCGCTCTCCTCCGCCGTGGAAGAGGCGCAGGAGGCGGCCGCGCTGGGGATCGCCGCAGTGCTGCTGTTCGGGCTGCCGGCCGAGAAGGACGAGCACGGGTCGGGAGCATTCGATCAGGACGGCATCGTCCAGCTCGCCACGCGTGCGATCAAGCGGGCGGTGCCCGAGCTGCTCGTGATCACCGACGTGTGCCTGTGTGAGTACACCGATCACGGGCACTGCGGCGTGGTGGCGGCGGAATCCCAGACCGAATCCCACCCACCCGGCGCTCCGTCGATCGACAACGACGCCTCCGTCGAGCTGCTCGCGCGCGCAGCCGTCTCGCAGGCGCGCGCGGGCGCCGACGTCGTGGCGCCCTCGGACATGATGGACGGGCGCGTGCGCGCCATCCGCGAGGAGCTCGACGGCGAGGGCTTCGCCGAGACCCCCATCCTCGCCTACTCCGCCAAGTTCGCGTCCGCCTTCTACGGGCCGTTCCGCGAAGCCGCCGACTCCGCCCCCGCCTTCGGCGACCGCCGCAGCTACCAGATGGACCCGGCCAACGCGAACGAGGCTGTGCGCGAGGCGCTGCTCGACGTGCAGGAGGGGGCAGACATGGTGATGGTCAAGCCCGCACTCGCCTACGGCGACCTGATCCGCTCGATCAAGCGCGCCACGCGCCTGCCGCTCGCCGCCTACAACGTCAGCGGCGAGTACGCGATGGTCAAGGCCGCCGCCGCCGCCGGCTATCTCGACGAGCGCTCGACGGTGCTCGAGATCCTCACCTCACTGCGCCGCGCCGGCGCCGACACGATCATCACCTACCACGCGAAGGACGCTGCACGATGGCTGGCAGAGCAGAGCTGAGCGACGCACCCGCCGCCTCCGGCCAGGCGCCGCCGGCCGACGTGGGCGACCCCACGCGCCCGGTGAAGGCGACGGCGGATGGGGGCGGGCGGGCGGGTCCCAAGATCCGTTCGCGCAAGGACGGCGCGGCGATCCCGCTCGACGAGGCCGACCGCAGGCTGCTGAACCTCATGCAGGGCAGCTTCCCGATCGCGCCGCGGCCATACCGCGCAGTGGCCGAGCTCGGCGGGCTGTCCGAGGCAGAGGCCGTGAGCCGCGTGCGGCGGCTGCTCGACAAGCGCATCATCCGCCAGGTGACGCCCATCTTCGACACGCGCGCGCTCGGCTACTCCTCGATGCTCGTCGCCGCCAAGGTCGACCCCGAGCACCCCCACCGCGCGGCGCAGGTCATCAACGCCCACCCCGGCGTGTCCCACAACTACCTGCGAAACCACGACTTCAACCTGTGGTTCACGATCGCCACCGAGCCCGACTCCAAGCTCGGTCTGGAGGGCACGCTCGAGGTGCTCGCCGCCGAGGCCCGCGCCGAGTCCGTGCGCCAGCTGCCCACGCTGAAGCTGTTCAAGATTCGCATGGACCTGGAGATGGAGGGCGACACCGACGCGCTGGCAAGCTCCGCCGCAGAAGTCGCCGAGCCGGTGGAGCTCGACCCCCAGCCCTACGACGAGCTCGACGTCGCGGTCATCCGCGCGCTGCAGGGCGACATGCCGGTCGTCCCC
>JASHYF010000448.1 GCA_030043235.1 Solirubrobacteraceae bacterium
GGTGACGATCGCCGGCGCGAACTTCGTCGGCGTCGCGGCCGTCAGGTTCGGCTCGACGGAGGCGAGCAGCTTCAGGGTGCTCTCGGAAACCGAGATCGAAGCCACCTCGCCCGCGGGCGCCGGCAGCGTGGACGTGACGGTGGAAAACGCCGGCGGCACGAGCGCGACCGGCGAAGCCGACCGGTTCAGCTACCAGATGCTCCCGCCGCCGACCGTCACCGGGGTGGCGCCCAGCGCCGGCCTGTCCACGGGGGCGAGCGAGGTGACGATCACGGGCGCCGACTTCGTCGGCGTGTCGGCGGTCGACTTCGGCTCGACCCCGGCGACGAGCTTCGCGGTGATCTCGGAAACCGAGATCGAAGCCATCTCGCCCACGGGTACGGGCACCGTCGACGTGACCGTGACCACCCCCGGCGGCACCTCTGCGACCGGCGCGTCTGACGAGTTCACCTACGAAGCCGAATCGCCTGCGGGCGCAGCAGCGTGGCTTTCGCCCGCCAACGTCGCCGAAGACGTTGCCCCGTCTGGGTTCCCGGACCCCGGCGTGGCGGTCGATCGCTACGGCGATGTGGCGGCCGTCTGGAAGGCCTGCAGCGCCAAATGCGACTCGGAAGACGAATTCGTCGAGGCGTCATTCAGACCGGCGGGTGGCAGCTGGGGCACGCCGGTCCACCTATCGGCGGCGGCTGGTGCATCTGGCGCGCCCCAGATTGCCTTCGACCAGCACGGCGACGCGGTGGCCGTGTTCGCCAGCTACTCCTACCAAGGGACCAGCGAAGTTCCAGCTGAAGGCGAAGTCGTGCAGGCGGCCTTCCGGCCCGCCGGCGGCAGCTGGCAGAAGCCGGTCAGCCTCTCGAGCGGGTGTGAACTGAGCGGGTGGAACGCCGAACCCCACCTCGCCGTCGATCCGGCTGGCGACGCCCTCGCGAGCTGGCGCTGTCACGTGGCTGGAACCAAGCGGATCCTCGCCCAGGCCGCCTACATGCCGGCGGGCGGCAACTGGCAGAGCCCCGTGACCCTGGCCGAAGCGATCGAGGAACATGGCGAACAAGCGCTGAGCTCGCCCAACGTCGTCATCGACTCGCACGGCGACGCGTTTGCGGGCTGGTCCCACAACGGGCTCAGCGGTGAAAGCGAGGTGGCCTACATGCCGGCGGGCGGCAGCTGGCAGGCCCCGACGGAGATCTCCGAAGACGGAGGTCCGCCCGAGCTGGCGGTCGACGGGCAGGGCGACGCTTACGCCCTCGTCGAACCGGGCGGAGGGCTCGCGATCGCCTACCGGCCCTCCGGCGGCAGCTGGCAGGCCCCAGTGGAGATCGTCCCACGGGACTCCGAAGGCGGGGGGCCCTACAGCCCCGACCTGGCGGTCGATTCGCGCGGCGACGCACTCGTGGTCTGGTGGCAGTACAAAAGCGCTTGGCAGTACATCCGGGCCGCTTACAAGCCCGCCGGCGACGGCTGGCAGGCGCCGATCACCCTGGCCGGAAAGACATGCTATGCCTTGTGGTTCTGCTCACCCGAACCACGGGTCGCCTTCGACGAAGAGGGCGACGCGGTCGCGATCTGGCAGGGCCTTGGCGCCCACGCGAGGCGCCTGCCCGCGGGCGGCGCCTGGCAGGCGCCAGTCAACATCTCCGGCGGAGAGAGCGCATCGTACTCACGCCTGGCGTTGGATCCCGACGGAAACGGAGCTGCTGTCTGGGCGTCCGAAGGCAACGGATCATGGGCGATCCAGGCAGTGGGCTACGATGCGGCTGGGCCGCAGCTCGAAGCGCTCTCGATCCCCACCGTGGGCGCCGTCGGGCAGCCGGTGTCGTTCTCGGTCTCGCCAGCCGGCGTCTGGTCGACGCTCGGCGAAACCAGGTGGACGTTCGGCGATGGCTCGTCGTCCAGCGGAACGAGCGCCGTACACACCTACACGGCTGCCGGCAGCTACGAAGTCACGGTCGAAAGCGAAGACGCGCTCGGGCGGAGGAGCCACGCCACGGGCACGATCGAGGTCGTGCCCGCGCCCCCGACGGTCAGCGCGCTCGAACCCGATCACGGCCCGCTCTCGGGCGGCACGCCGGTGATCGTCACCGGTGAACACCTGCAAGGCGCCACCGCGGTGAGCTTCGGCTCCACCAGCGCCACGAGCTTCAACGTGGAGTCGGAAACAGAGATCGAGGCCGTCTCGCCGGCCGGCGCGGGCACGGTCGACGTCACCGTGAGCACCCCGGAAGGCGCCAGTGCCACGGACTCGGCCGACCAGTTCACATATCAGGCGGCGCCCACGGTCATCACGGGCGCCGCGTCCTCATTCGGCCAGGCCTCGGCGACCCTGAACGCGACGGTGAACCCGGAAGGTCTGGCGGTGAGCGACTGCCACTTCGAATACGGCAGCACGCCCTCCTACGGCGCGAGCGTGCCGTGCTCCGCGCTGCCCGGGTCGGGCACCGCCCCCGTGCAGGTGTCCGCGCCGGCGAGCGGCCTGAGCCCGAACGCCACCTACTACTTCCGCATCGTCGCGGCCAACGCGGATGGGAGCAGCTATGGCTCCGAGCAGAGGTTCGAAACGCTGCCCAACCCGCCGACGGTCGTGACGGGCGCCGCGTCGTCGCTTGGACAGAGGTCTGCCACGCTCAACGCCACCGTGAACCCCAACGAAGGGGCCGTGAGCTACTGCCGCTTCGAATACGGCCACTCGCCCCACTATGGCTCGAGCGTGCCGTGCTCCGCGCTGCCCGGGTCGGGCGCCGCCCCCGTGCCGGTGTCCGCGCCCGTGAGCGGCCTGGTCGCGTACACCACCTACTACTTCCGGATCGTCGCGGGCAACGCGGGCGGGGCCGGCTACGGCTCTGCGCAGACGTTCGAACCCTCGCCGCAGCTGCCGGAACTCGGTAGATGCCTGAAGCTCGGCACGGCAACCGGCAAGTACGACACCGGCGCCTGCACGACGATGAGCGCCGGCGAAGACACCGGCAGATACGAATGGCAGCCGTGGCCCGCCGCCAAGGACCGCTTCAGCGCCAAAGGCGGTGCGGCGACGTTTGAAACGACGGAGGCGAACAAGACGAGCGTGAAGTGCCGCGAACACGTGCTCGCCGGCGAATACACGGGCTCGCAGAGCGCCTCCGTGTCCCTCACCTTCATGGGCTGCGAAGCCTCCCTTGCTCGCGGCCCATGCCAGAGCGCAGGAGCGAGCGCCGGGGAAATCGAGTCCGGCGCGCTCGAAGGGAAGCTCGGGCTCATCGAGGCCGCGGCGAAGCCCTCGGCCGGCTGGGATCTGCGGACTGTGGCAGAAGCGCCCGTGGCCACGTTCACATGCGGCGAAGCGGCGGTATCGGTGACCGGCTCGGTCATCGCGCCCGTGACCAAGCTCGACAAGATGACAACGTCCTTCGAGCTGAACTACAAGGTCGCCAAGGGCGAGCAGAGACCCGAAGCCTTCGAAGCCGGGTGGCGGGAAACGCTCAACCTCCTCGGCGCATGGGGTACGGCACCGGCCGGTCTCACGATGAGCGACACGATCTCAGGCGAAGAACCGATCGAGATCAAAGCGATCACCTAGCAAAGGCAACCCCGGCTGCTGCAAGAGCCCGCTCCGCGGCAGCGGCCCGATCCCGTCCCGTCCCACTGATCCTCCCTGACGCCCGGCCGCGCCCCGGCTGACCCGGTCGCATCACCGCCACGCGTTCGACTCGACGGGTGGCCGCGTGTCGCGCGTCCCACGCGTGATTTGCGGGCGTTGGTAGCAGTTCTGCTACCCTGTGCTCGTATGGCGACGATACCGCAGAAGGAGCTCCGAAACCACGTAAGTCGGGTACTGCGGCGCGCGGAGGCGGGCGAGGAGATCACGATCACGGTTGCCGGGAGGCCGGTCGCACAGCTCGGGCCGACAGGGCGGCGGCGTTGGGTCAGCGGTCCGGCGCTGCGCGCGGTCTGGCGTACCCCGGCTCCCGTCACGCCTGCTGCGGATATCGAGCAGTTCCCGGCCTCGCTGACGGACCCCTTCGCATAGCTCTGGATGCGTGCACTGCTCGATACCTCCGTGCTCATAGGGGAGGAGCCGCCTCCTGACGTCGAGGCTGCGATCAGTGTCGCCTCGCTCGCCGAGCTTCACTTCGGTGTGCTCGTCGCCGTCGACGACGACGAGCGTGCGGTTCGCACTCAGCGTCTCGGCGCGATCGAGTCGGCGTTCGATGCGCTGCCGATCAGCGCCGCCATCGCCCGCGAGTGGGGTCGCCTGGCCGCTGCCGTGAGCAACCGAGGCGGTCAACCCCGCAGGAGAGCGATCGACCTGGCGCTGGCCGCCACTGCAAACGTGCACGGCGTACCACTGCTCACCCACGACACCGGCGACTTCCAGATCATCAGCGATCTCACCGACGCCCGCGAGCCTTCCGCCTCGCAGCCGGCCGAGTCCGAACCGGCTGCAGGCTCCAGGTCCGAGGAGGAGCAAGCGGAACCGCCGGCCGCATAGCGCCATACAGCGTCCGGCGCACCCCCCCATGCTCCCGGTTGGATGCGGGTGCGCAGGTCGCCCATCGGGCGCATGCGCGTACGCCGGGAAGATATTCGCGCGTGGCGCGTCTCAATGGGCGATGGGGCCAAGGCTGGCACTCCGTCGGCTCGTGGCGCGCTGTGGTCCCCGCTTCGGCGCGTCACGAGCGCCCTTCTCGTCCTTTCGCGCCGTTCGCCCGCTTTTTCCCGCCGAGAGCGTGGGGCCGCTCAGGCCGACAGCGCGAACAGCGGCCAGTGGCCGGGAACGCCTTTGAGCTCGTGCAGGCCGCGGTCCGTGAACGCGAACGGACCGCCCACGACCGTCCCGAACACCGTGCCAGAGACGAGCACCTCGCCCGCGCTCGCCAGCGCGCTCACGCGGGCGGCGATGTGGACGGCCATGCCGCCCACGTCCTCGCCGATCAGCTCGCACTCGCCCGTGTGCATGCCGACGCGCACCTCCACGCCCAGCTCGTGCGCGGCGCGCGTGATCGCCAGCGCGCAGCGCAGCGCGCGCGAGGGGGGCCCCTCGAAGGTCGCGAGGAAGCCGTCGCCCACGGTCTTCACCTCGCGCCCGCCGAAGCGGGCGAGCTCGGCGCGCACGTGCTCGTCGTGGCGGGCGATCAGGTCGCGCCAGCGGCCGTCGCCCAGCCTCGCCGCGTGCGCGGTGGCGTCGACGATGTCGGTGAACATCACGGTCAGCAACGTGCGCGCCGGCCCGCCGCTGCCGCGCCGGCCGGTGAGGAACACCTCGATCTCCTCGAGGATCCCCTCGCTGTCGCCGAGGAAGGGGAAGGAGTCGCTCCCCTCCAGCTCCACGTAGCGGGCGCCGGCGATGCGCTCGGCGAGATAGCGCGAATGACGCACGTCCCAGCCGCCTTCGCCCGCGCGGTGCATCACCAGCGTGGGCACGCGCACGCGCTCGAGCGCCTCGCGCACGTCGAGGTCGTTCGCCGCCTGCAGCACCGCGCGCGCCTCACCGGGGCTTGCGGCGAGGCGCTGCATGCGCGCCAGCCAGCCCGCCAGCGTGGGGTCGTCCGCCATCGAGGGCGCCAGCGTTCTCAGCCCTTCGTTGTCCAGCTCGCCCCAGCCGCGGACGTTTCGCTCCACCAGCGCCTCGCGCTCCGCGACGGTCAGCGCCCAGTCGTAGTCCGGCGCCCACGCCGTGCGCGCGATCGACGCGTACATCACCAGCGCCCCCACCCGCTGCGGATGCTCGGCCGCGAGCAGGATCCCCACGAGCCCGCCGAGCAGGTAGGTGAACAGCGCGGCGCGTTCGCTGCCGGCGGCATCGAGCACGGCGAGCGCATCGCGCACCTCCTGCTCCAGCGAGTGCGATCCGACAATGCGGTCGGACAGCCCCGTGCCGCGGCGGTCGAACAGGATCAGGCGCCCGAAGCCCGCGAGGCGCTCCAGGAAGCGCCGCAGCGCGGGCAGCTCCCACAGCTGCTCGATCTGCGAGATCCAGCCCGGGAGGAACAGCACATCGAGCGGCCCCTCGCCGACGACCTGGTAGGCGATGGTGGCGCCGTCGCTGTGCGTGTAGCGCGTGCTGGGAGCAGTCATGCGTCTTCGATCAGCGCACGAAAGGGCGCGGAGGGCTCGACGGTGGCGCCCGCCGCGTGCACCCGGTCGGACAGCCACGAGTCGGAGGTGACCACGCGCACCGAGCCTGGCTGCTCCTCCACGGTGAGCAGGCGAACGATCTCATCGTCGGCCGAGTCCCGGCGCGGACGGGGCGCGTACGCGACGGCGATGACCGTCGAGCGGATCGGCGGCGAGGGGGGCTGCTCGAACACGACCGTCACCTCCGCGCCGCTGCTCGCGGCCCAGCGCTCGAGCAGGCCCACCAGCTTGACCATCGCCGCGTGCCTGTCCTTCCACCACGCGTCCGGCCGCGTGCCGATCACGTTCATGCCATCCACGAGCCAGCGCACCGCGCCAAGCGTAGACGCGTTTCGTGCTGGAGTTCTCGCCAGCAATGCGTCTCGAGGGCATCAACGCCGGCGACATCGTCGAGGTCGACCGCAAGGGCAGGCGCTTCCATGCCGTGGTCACCGGCACGGTGCCCGGCGGGCTGGCGATCCAGCCCACCGACCGGCGCGTCAACTTCTACTCCTGCCGCAGTCGCGAGGTCATCGGCCACTGGGCCAAGCGCGGGCGGCCGCGTCAGACGAGCGAGCCGCTGCGCCCGTCGCCGCGCCAACTGCAGATCGATCTATAGGGTCTCGGCACTGTGAGCGGCCGCGTGCTCATCCTCTCCTGGGAGTATCCGCCGGTGATCGAGGGCGGCCTGGCTCGCCACGTGCGCAAGCTCGCGCAGGCGCTCGTGCGTCAGGGGGTCGGCGTGGACGTGCTCACGCGGGGGTTGGACCGCGAGGGCGAGCTCGACCCGGTTGGCGCCGGGGAAGGCAGCGCGGTGAGCGTGCATCGCGTGCGCGAGCCGGGCTGGCCACGCGAGCTCGATCGCTTCGTCGCGTGGGTAGAGCAGATGAACCACGACATGCTCGTCGCCGGCGAAGCGCTCGCGCAAGAGCGTTCCTACGAGCTCGTGCATGGTCACGACTGGCTCGTGGCGCACGCCGCCGCCGGCCTCGCCGACAGGCTCGAGCTCCCGTACGTGACGACCGTCCACGCCACCGAGCACGGGCGCCACCAGGGCTGGGTGCACGAGCAGCCACAGTCGCACATCCACGCGGTCGAGCGCTGGATGGCCAACCGCGCGGACGCCGTGATCGTGTGCTCGTACTACATGCGCGGGCACGTGGCCGACATCTTCGACATCGACGAGCGACGGGTCGCCGTCATCCCCAACGGCGTGGACCCAAGCGAACTGCGGGCGAACGGCGACCTCGAAGCGCTGCGAGGCGAGTTCGCGGCGCCGCACGAGAAGCTCGTGCTGCTCGTCGGGCGCCTCGTCTACGAGAAGGGCTTCCAGCTCGCGCTCGACGCGCTGCCCGGCGTGCTCGCTCGCCTCCCGGGCGTGCGCTTCCTCGTCGCCGGCAGCGGCACTCACGAGGCCGAGCTGAAGGCTCAGGCCGTGCGCCTGGGCCTGTCCGGGCACGGGACCTTCCTCGGGTGGATCGGCGACGACGTGCTGCACCGCCTCTACGGCATCGCCGACCTGTGCGTCGTCCCCTCGATCTACGAGCCCTTCGGGCTGGTGGCTCTGGAGGCGATGGCCTCCGGCTGCCCGTGCATCGTCGCCGACACCGGCGGGCTGCGCGAGGTGGTGCCGGTCGGCGAGCGCGTGGGACTGCGCTTCAACGGCGGAGACCCAGAGCATCTGGGCGTGATGATCGAGCGCCTGCTCGTCGACGAGGCGCTGCGTGACCGCCTCGTCACGGAGGCATCCGAGCACGTGCTGCGCTTCGACTGGGAAGACGTGGCGCAGCGAACACGCGGCATCTACGATGAGCTGCACAAGCTCGCGCCACGGGAGGAGGCTCGGAGAGGATGAGTCAGATGCTGCGGGGTCTGATGCAGGACGACTTCCCGCTGACGCTCGACCACCTCAGGCGCCGGCTCGGCAGCTGCAACGAGGGCGCCGAGGTCGTGACTCTGAACCCGGACGCAACCAGCGTGTGTCGCGCGAGCCACGCCGAGGTCTCACAGCGCATCGACCGCCTCGCGCGGGCGCTGGGCACGCTCGGCATCCAGCAGGGCGACCGCGTGGGCACCTTCGCCTGGAACAACCAACGCCACTTCGAGCTGTACTTCGCGGTGCCGTGCATCGGCGCGGTGCTGCACACGCTGAACGTCCGCCTGTTCCAGGAGCAGCTCACCTACATCGTCAACCACGCCGAAGACCGGGTGATCTTCGTCGACGACTCGCTCGTGCCCCTGCTCGCCAAGCTCGCCCCCACGTTCAACACGGTGGAGCGCTACGTGGTGATGGGCGAGATGCAGGGGGAGGAGGCGGACGAGCTGCCGAACGCGCTGCCGTATGAGCAGCTGCTCGAGCGGGCGCAGGCGAACCCCGACGACGCGTTCGAGTATCCCCAGCTGGACGAGCGCCAAGCAGCGTCGCTGTGCTACACGAGCGGCACCACCGGCAACCCCAAGGGCGTGCTCTACTCGCACCGCTCGATCAGCCTGCACTCGACGGTCACGCTGAGCAAGGACGGCACGGGACTGTCCCGCGCCGATCGCATCCTCGCGGTCGTGCCGATGTTCCACGTGAACGCCTGGGGGCTCCCCTACGGCGCGGCGCTCGCAGGCGCCGATCTGATCCTGCCCGACCGTCACCTGCAGCCGGAGCCGCTCGCCGGCCTGATCGAGCGCGAGCGCCCGACGCTGATGGGCTGCGTCCCCACGATCTTCCAGGGGCTGCTCAGCTACGCCGAGGCGCATCCCGGGCTCGACCTGTCCTCGCTGACCAACGCCGCCTGCGGCGGCTCGGCAGTGCCGCGCCGGCTGATGAAGGATTTCGAGGAGCGTCACGACGTGCGCATCTTCCAGGCCTGGGGCATGACCGAGACGAGCCCCGTGGCGACCTATTCGCGCCCGCGCGAGCGCACCCCCGGCGGAGGCACGCGCGAGCACGACGACGACTACTGGGACGAGCGGGCGACTCAGGGCCGGCCGCTGCCGTGGGTGGAGCTGCGCCTGGCCGGCGATGACGGCGGCGAGGTCCCGTGGGACGGAACCGCCACCGGCGAGATCGAAGTCCGCGGCCCGTGGGTGGCCTCGCGCTACTTCGCGGACAGCTCGGAAGACGAGAAGTTCGCCACCGGCTGGCTGCGCACCGGCGACATCGCCGCGGTCGACGAGCGCGGCAACGTGCGCATCACCGACCGCTCGAAGGACGTGATCAAGTCCGGTGGCGAGTGGATCTCCTCGGTCGAGCTGGAGAACGAGCTGATGTCCCACCCGGACGTCGTCGAGGCGGCGGTGATCGCCAAGCCGGACGAGCGCTGGTCGGAGCGGCCGCTGTGCTGCGTGGTGCTGCGCGAGCACGCCGGCGCGGATGCGCCGGCGCTCGTCGAGCACCTGCGCGGGCGTGTCGCCAAGTGGTGGCTGCCGGACGAGTTTGCGTTCGTCAGCGAGATCCCCAAGACCAGCGTCGGCAAGTTCGACAAGAAGCTGCTGCGGGCGCGTCTTGCCGAAGGCAAGCTGGAAGGCCGCGTCCCCGTCTCGTGAGCACGTTTTGCATCGCCCAAAAGCGGAAACAGCGAGTGCGAAAGCGTACGCCGGCCGCGATAGGTGATAGACCTTGCGCGGCCGCGTGCAGGCGAGTGAGCACGGACGGCGAAATCAGAGGCCACGTTGGCAGGACAGCGACCGCACAAGCAACCGAGAGCCCTGAAGCGGGGCCGCATTCTTCAGCAGACGATCAATCGGAGGTTGGCATGACTCGGAGCGATGTCATGGCCTCGAGCAGGCCACACACACCAAGCGCAGCACCTACGCGGAGTCGCCCGAGGGGCGTCCGGCGCGCGCTGTGCGTCGTTGCCGCGCTCGCGCTCGCGCTGGCGCTCGTGCCCAGCGTGGCGCTCGCCGCGTCGGAAACCACCACGGGCTACAAACAGGAACCCAAAGAACCGAAAACCACGACGACAACGACGACCACGCCGAAAGCGGAAGAAAAACCCTCAACCACGTCTACGACCACCACGACTCCCGAAAAAGTGACCACGCTTCCCTACACGGGCTTGGATCTGCGCTGGGAGATCGGCCTGGCGGTGCTGCTCGTCCTCGCCGGAGGGTCGATCTTGTTCGTTCAGCGCCGGCAGCGCCGCGCGGGCAGTAAAGGCTGAGCACACACGCAGAGGCGGGCGCGGCTTCAGGGTCGAGCCGTTCGCGGGGCGCTTGCTAGCGGCGGCGGTGAGACGGCGTGCGGGCCTTGGGCTCCGCCCGCAGGAGTGGCGAAGGCGGCTGGCAGAACGGCGCGCTCGCGGGCTCGGTGACGCTCCCGACGTACTCGACGCACGGTTGCGCCGGCTTGGTCGAGCAGCCACCGGCACGCGCTCGCGGGGGGCGCGGTCGACCTGCTATCGCAAGCGCGCAGCCTTCCTCGCATTCGCCCAGCGTCACCGAGCAGCGACGGCCGCCTCGCGCAAGCCTTTTCACGGACGGGCTGCGCAGCGCCAGCCTGGCCGGCTGCGCCTTCGCCTGCAGCGCCTGCGGCGATGCGAGAACGCCGTCGTGCGGGCCCACCGGCTGTGCGCCACCGCAGCGCGGCTTGGCAGGGGCTGCACCGGGGGCGCAGGGGCGGGGCGCCGGCGCGAGCGCTGTCGCGGCAAGGATCGCGGCCGTGACTGCCGCGAGCACGGCGGCGCCCGTCACGGCTCCGCCGATCGAGAGCCGCCGGCGATCGCGTGAGACGAGCGGATGCGCGGCTGCGCGCGCGCGAGGAGCGCGAGCGCCACCGCGAGCGTCGCCCTCTGCGTGCGCCCCGCGCCGTATGTGATCCGAGATGCGCCGCCAGTCAGCGGCCGGTATGGATGGCACGGGGTTTCTCGCGCGCAGCTGCTCGAGTGGATCGGGCGTGCGGCTCATGCGGAAGCCTCCGAGACGGTGTGGCCGGTGCTCACCCTGCCGGCGTCGCCGGGCGATTCGGCCAACACGCGGGCAAGGCGACGGCGAGCGCGATGAAGGCGAACCGCGAGGGCCGCTGCCGAGCAGCCCGTGACGGTGGCCGCCTCCCTGATGGACAGTCCCTCCCACGCCGTCAAGAGCAGCACCTCGCTGTCACGCT
>JASHYF010000449.1 GCA_030043235.1 Solirubrobacteraceae bacterium
GTGGAAGGGCAGGAGCGCCGCGGCAACGCGCTCGTCGTGAGCGCGAAGGTGCCGCTCAGCGAGATGTTCGGATACGCGACGGACCTGCGCTCGAACACGCAGGGGCGCGCCACGTACACGATGCAGTTCGACGCCTACGAGGAGGTCCCGCCGAACATCGCCGAGCGGATCGTCGAGCAGCGAACCGGCGAGCCGGTGCCGGCCTGAGCACCACCGGCAGTCAACGAAAGTCCCATTCAGATAGATTTTTCAGGTTCGCCTTCTCAGGGGCGGACGTTCAAGTCGATACAGGAGCGAACGAAAAGTGGCGAAGGAGAAGTTCGAGCGCGACAAGCCGCACGTGAACGTCGGGACCATCGGTCACATCGACCATGGCAAGACGACGCTGACCGCCGCCATCACGTCCGTGCTGGCGGAGAAAGGAAACGCCGAAGCGCGCAGCTTCGAGTCGATCGACAACGCTCCCGAGGAGAAGGAACGCGGGATCACGATCGCCACCTCCCACGTCGAGTACTCGACGGAGAACCGCCACTATGCGCACGTGGACTGCCCCGGCCACGCCGACTACGTGAAGAACATGATCACCGGGGCGGCGCAGATGGACGGCGCGATCCTGGTGGTCTCGGCGGCCGACGGGCCGATGCCGCAGACGCGCGAGCACATCCTGCTGGCGCGCCAGGTCGGCGTTCCCTACATCGTGGTGTTCCTCAACAAGGCCGACATGGTCGATGACGAAGAGCTGCTCGAACTCGTCGAGGTCGAGGTTCGCGAGCTGCTCTCCGAGTACGACTTCCCGGGCGACGACATCCCCTTCATCACCGGCTCGGCGCTGAAGGCGCTGGAAGGCGACGAGGCGTCCAAGCAGAAGATCCTCGACCTCGCGGCGGCGCTCGACGACTACATCCCCGAGCCCGTGCGCGAGCTCGACAAGCCGTTCCTGATGCCCGTCGAGGACGTGTTCTCGATCACCGGCCGCGGCACCGTCGCCACCGGGAGGATCGAGCAGGGGATCGTGAAAACGGGCGACACGGTTGAAATCGTGGGCGTCCACGAAACCGCCTCGACGGTGGTCACCGGCGTGGAGATGTTTCGCAAGATCCTCGACGAGGGACGTGCGGGCGACAACGTCGGCTGCCTCTTGCGCGGCACCAAGCGCGAGGAGATCGAGCGGGGGCAGGTCCTCTGCAAGCCCGGCTCGATCACGCCGCACACCAAGTTCAAGTCCGAGGTCTACGTGCTCAAGAAGGAGGAGGGTGGCCGCCACACCCCGTTCTTCACGGGCTACAGGCCTCAGTTCTACTTCCGCACGACGGACGTCACCGGCGTGGCCAAGCTTCCCGACGGCGTGGAGATGGTCATGCCCGGCGACAACGTGCAGATGGAGATCGAACTGATCCAGCCGATCGCCATGGACCAGGGCCTGCGTTTCGCCATCCGCGAGGGTGGCCGCACGGTCGGCTCGGGCGTGGTCAGCGAGATCATCGAGTAGCACCCAGCACCGGGAGGCGCTTCCCGGCTCTGTTGAAGGCAGTCCGATACGACGAATGAACTCCCGCCTGGGGCGGGCCGGGGCGGACCTGCTCACGTGGATCCGCCCCCTCGCACGCTTCACACCACCACATCACACGCACACGAACGACTCAAATGGCAGCGGCCAACCAGAACAAGATCCGCATCCGCCTGAAGGCGTACGACACCTCCGCGATCGAGTCCGCGGCCAGGGAGATCGTGGAGACGGCCACGCGCACCGGCGCAAGCGTGTCCGGTCCCGTGCCGCTGCCCACCGAGAAGAACGTGTACTGCGTGATCCGCTCGCCGTTCAAGGACAAGGACTCGCGCGAGCACTTCGAGATCCGCACGCACAAGCGCCTGATCGACATCCACCAGCCGACGCCCAAGACCGTCGACTCGCTCCAGCGCCTCGACCACCTGCCGGCTGGCGTGGACATCGAGATCCGTCTCGCCACCTGAACGAAATGGCTGCGATCCTCGCGAAGAAGCTCGGCATGACGCAGGTGTTCCAGGAGGACGGGAGCGTGGCGCGCGTGACCGTGCTGCAGGCCGGCCCCTGCCCGGTGACCGCGATCCGCACGCCCGAGCGCGACGGCTACGCGGCGGTGCAGCTCGCCTTCGGTCAGGCCAAGGAGAAGCACCTCTCGAAAGCCGAGCTCGGGCACCTGAAGAAGGCCGGCGCCCCGCCGCTGCGCACGCTCGCGGAGTTCCGCAGCGACCTCGCGGGCACGCCCGCCGCAGGCGCGAGCGTCGGCGAGGGGCAGGAGCTCACGCTCGGCGCGAGCGTCACCGTGGACTCCTTCGAGGTTGGCTCGCGCGTGAAGGTCTCGGGAACCTCCAAGGGCAAGGGCTTCCAGGGCACGATCAAGCGCCACGGCTTCGGGCGAGGCCCGAAGTCGCACGGCTCGCACAACGTGCGCGCGCCCGGCTCGATCGGCGCGTCGGCGACGCCCTCGCGCGTGCTCAAAGGCATTCGCGGCGCCGGGCAGATGGGCAACAAGCGCGTCACGCAGAAGGGCCTGGAGGTCGTGCGCGTGGACCCGCAGGAGAACCTCCTGCTCGTGCGCGGCTCCGTGCCCGGCCCCACGGGCGCGGTGGTGGAGGTGCGCAGCGATGCCTGAGGCCCCGATGCTGAGTCCCAGCGGCGCATCCGGCGCCCAGGCCACGACCGGGTCCTCGCCGAAGAACGTGAAACTCGACGAGGCCGCCTTCGGCGCCCGCTTCGCCGGGCCGCTCGTGCACCAGAGCGTGCGCGCCGAGCAGGCCGCGCGCCGGCGCGGGACGGCTGCCACGAAAACGCGCGGTCTGGTCTCCGGCGGCGGCTCCAAGCCGTGGCGCCAGAAGGGCACCGGCCGCGCGCGCGCCGGCTCGAGCCGCTCCCCCGTGTGGACCGGCGGCGGCACCGTGTTCGGGCCGCATCCGCGCTCGTACACGTTCAAGGTCAACCGCAAGGAGCAGCGCGCCGCCCTGCGCAGCGCGCTGTCGCTGCACGCCGGGCGCGGCTCGCTGGCGATCATCGACGCCGCCGCGTTCACCGAGCCCAAGACCCGGCTCGCCGCCGAGCTGCTCGACGACTGGCGTGCGCCCGAGGAGGCGCTGCCGGCGCTCGTGGTGCTCGTCGCCGAGGAGTCGGCGGCGGCGCTGTCGTTTCGCAACCTCGCGCGCGTGTCCGTGCTGAGCGCCGAGGCCGTCGGCGTGGCCGACGTGCTGGGCGCCGCCTCCCTGCTGCTCTCCCAGCCCGCGCTCGAGGCGCTCACCGCGCGCACGGCGAAGCCGGCGAGAGGGGGGTCTTCCTCCTGATGGAGCACACCCAGGTGATCATCCGCCCGGTGATCTCGGAGAAGAGCTACCAGCTCGCCTCCGCTGACCGCTACGTCTTCCGCGTGCACCGGGACGCGCACAAGACGCACATCCGCCAGGCGGTGGAGGCGCTGTTCGACGTGCACGTGGTCGACGTGCGCACGCTCAGCGTCAAGTCCAAGCCCAAGCGCCGCGGCAGCACCGCCCGGGGCGGCACGCGCGAGTGGAAGAAGGCGATCGTGCAGGTGCGCTCGGGCGAGAGCATCCCGATCTTCCAAGGACTCACCGGACTCGAGGG
>JASHYF010000450.1 GCA_030043235.1 Solirubrobacteraceae bacterium
CGCGGGCGCGCAGGCGGACTTCTTCGCCGCCAAGGCGCTGCTCGCCGCGCTGCTCGACCACTTCCACGCGCGCTGGTGGGTCGCACCCGGCGCATCGTCTCCGGAGGCCGGAACGCCGTTCCTGCACCCGGGGCGCAGCGCAGTCGTGCTCGCCCGCCCGGCCCCGGGAGCCCCGGGCGCGGGCGAGGGCGCCCACGGGCGCGACGGGGGCGACGAGGGCGGCGAGGGCGCCGAACCGCTGCTGCTCGGGCTGCTCGGCGAGGTGCACCCGCTGGTGGCCTCGCGCTGGGGACTGGAACGCACCGCCACCTTCCTGATCGACCTCGGCCAGCTCGCCACGGCCGCGCCCGCAGTGCGCTCGTTCAGCGCCTTCGGCGCGTTCCCCGTGCTGCGCCAGGACCTCGCCGTGACGCTCCCCGCGGACGTGCCCGCGGAGCAGCTGCTCGCGCGCGTGCGCGGCGCCGGCGAGACGATGCTCGACGAGGTGAGCGTGTTCGACGTCTACGAAGGCGAGCAGGTGGGGAGCGGCAGGCGCTCGCTCGCGCTCGCGCTCAGCTTCCGCTCGCTGGAGCGCACGCTCACCGACGAGGACGTCGAGCCCGTGCGCGAGCGCATCATCGCCGCGCTCGGCGCGATCGGCGGTGAGCTGCGTGGCTAGCCCCCCCGTGTCGCCACCCGCCGACTCCCAGGCGCACGCCCAGGACGGCCCGCGCGTGATCGTCGCCGGCGCCACCGGCTTTGCCGGGGCGCTCGCCGCGCACCTGTTGTGGCGCCACCCTGATTTCGAGCTCGTGGCCGTGACCGGGCGCTCCGAGCTCGGCAGGCGCCTCAGCGAGGTGTATCCGCGCTACCGCGTGCCGCTCGAGATCCAACCGCTCGAGCCCGCGCGCCTGCAGGGCATCGACGCGGCCGTCGTGGCCTACCCTCACGCCGCCGCCGCGCCAACCGTCGGCGAGCTGCTCGACCGCGGCATCCGCGTGGTGGACCTGAGCGCCGACTTTCGCCTGCGCTCGCTGTCCACCTACGAGCGCTGGTATGGCGAGCACCCGCGCCCGGACCTGCTCGAGCGGGCGGTCTACGGCCTCAGCGAGCTGCACCGCGAGCGCATCGCCACGGCCGCGATCGTCGCCAACCCGGGCTGCTATCCCACCGCGTCGCTGCTCGCGCTCGCGCCGCTCGCCCGCGCCGGTGTGATCGCCGACGTGGTGATCGACGCCAAGCAGGGCATCTCCGGCGCCGGGCGCGTGTTCGACGAGACCACGCACCTGTCGATGGCGGGCGAGAACATCCTCCCCTACAAGGTCGCCGCGCACCGGCACACGCCCGAGATCGAGGAGCAGCTCGCGCTGCTGCGCACGGACGTGCGCGTCCAGTTCCAGGCGCACCTCGTGCCCCTCGACGAGGGCGAGATGGCCAGCTGCTACGTCACCACCACGCGCCCCGTCGCGGCCGCCGAGCTGGAGGAGCTGTACGCGGACGCCTACGCCGCGGAGCCGTTCGTGGAGGTGCTCGACGGCCCGCCCGGCGTGCTCGAGGTGCGCGAGACCAACTACTGCCGCGTGTTCGCCGCCGCCGACGGTCACACGGGCAAGGTGATCGCGTTCGGCGCGATCGACAACCTCTGGAAGGGCACCTCCTCGCAGGCCGTGCAAAACCTCAACCTGATGTTCGCCCTGTCCGAGACGAGGGGCCTGTTGTGAGCGCCCGCCGCGACAGTGCCGCGGCGCCGGCCCCCGCGCCCCTCGCGGGGCAGCCGTTCTTTCGCTCGCGCTGGGCAGCCGCTCCGGCGCACGTGCGCGAGCTCGGACTGGACGCCGGGCTGCCCGGGGGATTCCGCGCCGCCGGCGTGGTGGCTGGGCTCAAGCCGAGCGGCAAAGCGGACGTGGGCCTGCTCGTGTGCGACGCGGAGCGCCCCACGAGCGCCGCGCGCTTCACCGCCAGCGCCACCGCAGCGGCGCCCGTGCTGCTCACGCGCGAGCGCTGCCGCCTGGAGGCGCTGCGCGCGATCCTCGCCAACTCCGGCTGCGCCAACGCGGCCACCGGCCGGCGCGGGCTCGACGACGCCGCCAAGACACAGGGCGCCGCCGCGCTCGCCGCGGGCGTCGATCCCGCGGAGGTGGCGCTCGCCTCCACGGGCGGGATCAGCCAATACCTCGCCGTGGACGCCATGCTCAAGGGCATACTCCAGGCGCGCGAGCAGCTGCGGGCCGACGGCGACGTTGACTTCCAGCAGGCGATCCAGACGACCGACGCGTTCGAGAAGCGCGCGAACCTCGAGGTGCGGCTGCCGTCGGGCAATGTGCGGCTGAGCGCCCAGTGCAAGGGCGCGGGGATGATCTCACCGCTGTTCGCCACGATGCTGTGCTTCATCGAGACCG
Organism: Solirubrobacteraceae bacterium; assembly: GCA_030043235.1. GTDB lineage: Bacteria > Actinomycetota > Thermoleophilia > Solirubrobacterales > Solirubrobacteraceae > Palsa-744. Next base: position 2,379 of record JASHYF010000450.1, read on the forward strand.
ACGCCGCGCTCAGCGCCGAGACGGCGGACCTGCTGCTCGGCGTGTGCGTGAAGCGCTCGTTCGAGCGCGTGTCCGTGGACGGGCAGCTGTCGACCAACGACACCGCCATCCTCATGTGCTCGGGCGCCAGCGGCGTGAGCGTCGCGCCGGCGAGCGAGGACGAGCTGCGCCTCGGCGAGGCGCTCGACGCGCTGTTGCGGGAGCTCGCGATCATGCTCGTCGCCGACGGCGAGGGGGCGGGACGGATCGCGCGCGTGATCGTCCGCGACGCCCCAGGCGCCGGCGCGGACACGGTCGAGACGGCCGCGCGCGCCGTCGCCAACTCGCCGCTCGTGAAGGCCGCGCTGCACAGCGGCGACCCCAACTGGGGACGGATCGTGCAGGCGATCGGGGGCGCCCTCGCGCAGCATGCACGCGCCCTCGGCCGCGGCGATGCGCCCGCCGCGCCGCTCGCGCTCGACGTGGCGATCGAGGGCATCCAGGTGTGCCGCGCAGGCGCCGCCGTTCCCTACGACGAGCCGGCGCTCGCGCGCGCGGTCGCGCGCGCGGAGGTGGAGTACGAGGTGACGATGAGGACCCGCCCGCCCGGGCGGGACACGATCGGCGCTGAGACGGAGGTGTTCTTCTCCGACCTCTCGCACGAGTACGTCACGCTGAACGCGGACTATTCGACGTGAGCGCGACGGGATCCACATCGGTCTCCACGCTGCTGGAGGCGCTCCCGTACATCAGGGAGTTCCACGGGCGCACCGTGGTGATCAAGTACGGCGGCGCCGCCATGGAGGACCCGGCGCTGCGCGAGGAGTTCGCGCGCGACGTGGTGCTGCTCAAGTACGTGGGGCTGAACCCGATAGTCGTGCACGGCGGGGGACCGGAGATCACCGATTACATGCGGCGGCTGAAGCTGCCGGTGGAGTTCGTCGGCGGCCTGCGCGTGTCCGACGAGAGCACCGTGGAGGTCGCCAAGATGGTGCTCGTCGGCAAGGTCAACAAGGAGATCGTCATGCGGCTCAGCCGCCACGGCCAGCCGGCGGTGGGGCTGTGCGGCGACGACGGCTCGCTGTTTCGCGTCGCCCGCCGCGCGGCGCCCGGGGGGGAGGACATCGGCTTCGTGGGGCGCATCGAGCGCGTGAACGCCGGCGTGATCGAGCACGTCGCCAGCGACTACATCCCTGTGATCGCCTCGGTGGGGGCCGACCGCGAGGGGCGCTCCTACAACGTCAACGCCGACGAGGCCGCCGGCGCGGTGGCCGGCGCGCTGGGCGCCTACAAGCTCGTGTTCCTCACCGACGTCGCCGGCTGGCTGCGTGACCCGTCCGACCCGGCGAGCCTCATCGGCCAGGCGAGCACCGAGCAGGTGCGCGAGGCGCTCGACGCGCTCGAGGGCGGCATGCGGCCGAAGCTCGAAGCGTGCGTGCGGGCGATCGGCGACGGCGTCAGCGCCGCCCACATCCTCGACGGACGCCTCCCGCATTCGCTGCTGCTCGAGCTGTTCACCGACGCGGGGATCGGCACGAAGATCGAAGCGGCGCCATGAGCGCCGCACGGGAGGGCGGCCGGTGAGCCTGGCCGAGCTGCAGCAGCTCGAGCGCACGAGCGTGATCGGCAGCTACGCGCGCATGCCGGTGGAGTTCGTGCGCGGCGAGGGCGCGCGCCTGTGGGACGAGCAGGGCAACGAGTACCTGGACTTCCTGTGCGGCATCGGCGTCACCAACCTCGGGCACTGCCATCCGCGCGTGGTGGAGGCCGTGCGCGCGCAGGTGGGACGTCTGATGCACGTCAGCAACCTCTTCTACACCGAGCCCGCGATGCGCCTCGCCGACCGCCTGTCGCGCTCGAGCCTCGGCGGCAAGGTGTTCTTCTGCAACTCCGGCGCGGAGGCCAGCGAGGCGGCGATCAAGCTCGCGCGCAAGGCGCGCCCCCGCGGCGAGGTGGTGGTCGTCCACGGCGCCTTCCACGGGCGCACCTACGGTGCGCTGTCGGCCACGCCGCAGGAGGCCAAGCAGGCCCCGTTCGCGCCGCTGGTGCCCGGCTTTCGCGCCGTCGCCGCCGAGCCCGGGGAGCTGCGTGCGGCGGTCGACGGGCACACGGCGGCCGTGCTGCTCGAGCCGATTCAGGGCGAGAGCGGCGTGCACCCGCTCTCGGGCGAGCTGCTTCACGCTGCGCGCACGGCCTGCGACGAGCACGGCGCGGCGCTCGTGTTCGACGAGGTGCAGTGCGGCATGGGCCGCACGGGCTCGCTGTGGGCGTATGAGCAGACGGGGGTGCGGCCCGACGCGATCACCACCGCCAAGGCGCTCGGCGGGGGCCTGCCGATCGGCGCGCTCGTCACCGGCGAGCGCCTGGCCGACGTGTTCGCGCCGGGCGACCACGCCTCCACGTTCGCGGGCGGTCCCGTCGTCGCCGCGGCGGCCCTGGCGGCGCTCGAGCTGACCGACGATGCGGAGCTGCTGGCAAGCGTGCGCGAGCTCGGCGCGCGACTCACAGCCGGCCTCGAGCGCCTGGCGCACATACGCGCCGTGCGCGGGCGCGGGCTGATGCTCGCGTGCGAGCTGGACGTGCAGGCGCCCGCGCTCGTGCGCCGCGCGCTGCTCGAGCAGCGGCTCGTGCTGAACGCCACCGGGCCGGCCACGCTGCGGCTGCTGCCGCCGCTGATCGTCGGCGAGGCCGAGGTCGAGGAGGCGCTCGCGCGGCTCGCCCTCGCGCTCGAGGGCTGAGCGGTGCGGCGCGCGCTCGCGGACGGCTTCGAGCTCGACGACGATCCCGCGCGGATCGACGTGGACGCCGTGCACGCCTACATATCCGGTGAGTCCTACTGGGGCCGCGGGCGCTCGCGCGGCCTGACGGAGCAGGCGATCCGAGGCTCGACGCGCGTAGTCGGGCTCTACTGCGGCGGCGAGCAGGTGGGCTTTGCGCGCGCGATCTCGGACGGTGTGG
>JASHYF010000451.1 GCA_030043235.1 Solirubrobacteraceae bacterium
AGATCGAGCGCTTCCGCAAGACCCTGAGCGAATCCCTCGAACGGGCCGCGCGGCTGCTCGACGCCGACCCGGCTGGCCCTTCGGATGCGTGGCTCGAGCTGGCGGAGACGCTGCAGCGCGACTGCCGGCGCGTGGCCTCCGCGAGCTACTGCCTGCACGAGTGGGCCGAGCCGGACGACGCGCACGCGGACGTCGACGAGCGCGTGGACCCCACGGACGAGCGCCTCGATCCGGCCGAGCGGGCGCGCCGGCGGGCGCGCCGGGCGGGCCGGCGAAACGTGCGGCTTTGGCAGGACGATCGCGGCGCGTGAGCTCCACGGCCCTTTGCTAGGGTGGCCGGCGAGGTGCCGCGCTGAGACTCACGCAGGCAACGCAGGGACGCCGGCGAGGGCCGGAGGGCCAGGGGCGCTTCGCGCGCGTGCCGGCGCCGGCGAGCCAGTTCGAGGAGTGGCAGATAACGCTGCACGGCCGCCGCGTGATCTACAGGATCGCCGGCAGCGGACCGCCGGTTGTGCTGATCCACGGGATGCTCAACTCCTCGAGCCACTGGCAGTCGGTTGCGCTCGATCTCGCGCACGAGCACACGGTCGTCGCTCCCGACCTGATCGGGCACGGCGACTCGGCGGCGCCGCGCGGCGACTACTCGCTGGGAGCGCACGCGGCGAGCATTCGCGACCTGCTCGCGGCGATCGGCATCGACCGCGCGAGCATCGTCGGGCACTCGCTGGGCGGCGGCGTGGCGATGCAGTTCTTCTACCAGTTCCCTCAGCGGGTGGAGCGCCTGGTGCTGATCTCCAGCGGCGGCCTCGGCCACGAGGTCAGCCCGATGCTGCGCACCGCCGCGCTGCCCGGCACCGCCGCGCTGCTGTCGCTCACGATCCACCCGCGCGTGCTGTCCGCGCTGTCGGACGCGGGGCTGCGCATGCGCGAGCGTCGTGTCGGAGGCGGCGGCGTGTACGTGCAGGCGATCGCGCGGGCGCTGCGGCCGCTCGAGAACGCGGGCGCGCGCCAGGCGTTCCTGCACACGCTGCGTTCCGTGATCGACGTGCATGGACAGCGCGTGAGCGCGACCGACCGCCTGTACCTGCTGGAGACGATGCCCACGCTGATCGTGTGGGGCGAGCGCGATCACACGATCCCGCTCTCGCACGGGCGCCGCGCGCACGAGGCGATCCCCCACAGCTTCTTCCGGACGCTGCCCGCCGCCGCGCACTTCCCCCACCTGGAAGACCCGGAAGGCCTCGCGCGGGTGCTGCGCGAGTTCATCCAGCAGACGCGCCCCGGGCACATCGAGGACGCGGACTGGGGCTCGGTGCTGGCGCGCCGCTCGCCGCCCTCGCGCCGGCACGTGGCGGCGTAGCCGGGGTTCGCGCCCTCAACGCCTGCCGGCGGGATCCGCTGCGCGCGATCGGCCCCCGGCGCTCGCCGTTCGCACGTGGGCGCCGGGCTCGCGAGCGCCGGACTCGGCGTCCAGGCAGCTGAGCAGCGCCTCGACGCACTCGGGATCGAACTGTGTTCCGGCATTGGCCCTGAGCTCCTCGCACGCGTGCGCGACCGACAGCGCATCGCGATAGGGGCGCGAGCTCGTGATCGCGTCGAAGGCGTCGGCCACGAGCATGATCCTCGAGGCCTGGGGGATCTCCTGCCCACGCAGGCCGTCCGGGTAGCCGCGCCCGTCGAAGCGCTCGTGGGAGTGGCGGATCCACGAGACGATGGTCTCGAGGCCCTCGATGCCCCGCACCAGCTCCGCGCCGGCGAGGCTGTGATCCTTGATCAGCTCGAACTCCTCCGCGGTGAGCCGCCCTGTCTTGCACAGGACGCGGTCGGGGATCGCGACCTTGCCGACGTCGTGCAGCATGGCGGCGATGCGCAGCATCCCGAGCATGTCCTCCTCCCAGCCGAGGGCGGCGCCGATCGCGACGGCGCGATCGGCGACCGAGCGCGAATGCTCGTGCTCGGCGTTCATGCGCACGTCCACCGCGCGAGCGAGCGTGGCGGCCCAGCTGAGCCGCTCGTCGGTGCTGGTGCGCGAGCGCTCGGGGCGCCCGTGCCGCGACGCGTACAGCCGCGCGTCCGCCTGGCGCATCAGCTCCTCGAAGCTGGCGCCGTCGGCGGGAAAGCACGCGATGCCGCAGGAGCAGGGGGCGCGGCTGCCCAGCGTGACGCCGATCCGCCTGGCGCCTTCGAGCGCGTGCACCGGCTCGATGTCGGCGAACAGCACCGCGAACTCGTCGCCGCCCAGGCGCCCGATCGCGTCGTCGGGACGAACGGTGCGCTGCAGCGTGCGCACGACCCAGCGCAGCAGCTCGTCCCCCGCGGCGTGCCCCTGGCGATCGTTGACGAGCTTGAGGCGGTCGACGTCGAGCAGCAGCATCGCGCCCTGGCCGGCGCGGCGAGACGCGGCGGCGATCTCCGCGAGCGCCCGCTCCTCGAAGCCGCGGCGGTTGAGGCAGCCGGTGAGCGGGTCGGTGCGGGAGACCTCCATCAGCGCGATCCGCTGGCGCTCGTGATTGCGCGCCTGCCACGCGCTCATCACGCCGGTGCACGACAGCATCACCGTGAACACCGCCTCGTAGCTCCACGACGCGCCCCCCAGCGCGAGCGCGAGCGTCAGGTAGGAGGCGACGCTGAGCCCCCCGACCAGCAGCACGGAGCGCAGCGGATAGGACATGGCGGCGAACACGACCGGCAGGAAGAAGATCAGCGCGAGCGGGCTGCTCGCGCCTCCGTCGGCGAGCGCGGCGAGCGTGATGAGCGCCAGGTCGAGCACGCTCCAGCAGAGGAAGAACGCCTCGCGATAGCGGCTGCGCACGATCCGCTCGCGCGGCAGCTGGGCGACGACGACGGCCGCCGCGAACCCGGTGCCGAAGACGAGCGCGAGCGCGGTGCGGTTGGGCTGCTGCCATGTGAGCCAGATGTAGATCGCGCTGGCGCTGCACACGACGTAGGAGAGCCAGATGCCGGCGTTGAACGTCGCCACGCGCATGCGCAAAGCCGTCGGGTCCCCCACCCCCCGTGGGTCGTCCTGGCTGTTCACACTGTTCTTATCGGGTCCACGCGCGCGGGCGTAAGCCGCGGGCGCCGCCGCTGGACGCGGTGAGAGGGTCGGCTCGCGGGGGCGGCCAGCCGCGCGCGCCTGCTGTGAGAGGATCAGCCCGCGGCGGCGGCCCGCCACGCGGGCGGGTAGGGCAGCGGGCTGAGCTTGCTTTCGAGCTGCTCGCGCATCGCCTCGAACGGCGGCGGCAGCGACAGGCGCTCGCCGAGGTGCTGCTCGTCCTCGTCGACGGCGAAGCCGGGGCCGATGGTGGCGAGCTCGAAGAGCACGCCGCTGGGCTCGAGGAAGTACACGGATTTGAAGTAGAAGCGCTCGATCACGGGGGTGGGGCGCGCGCCGGCGTCGCTGACGCGCGTGCGCCAGCTCTCGAGATCCCCGGGGCCGGCGGCGAAGGCGACGTGGTGCACGGTGCCGGCGCCCTGGCTGCGGTGGATCTCAGGAGGCGCGGGGTCGTATGCGTAGAAGCTGCCGCGGCGCTCGCCCCGCACCTCCCAGTGCTCTCCCTCCTGCCGGGTGAAGCCGAGGGCTTCGCCGAGCAGGCGCTCGCTGCGAACGGGCGCGTTGCTGTACGCGCGCACGCCCTCGAAGCCTTGCAGCGCGTGCTCGCCGGGGATCTCGGGGGCGTTCGCGGTGAGCGGCCGATCGCCGGCGAGGCTGTGCACGAGCTCGTGCTCGAGGCCCTCGGGGTCGGCGAACAACAGGCTCCCGCGGGACAGCTCCGCGCGCACGCCGCGGCCGGCGAGGCGCTCCTCCCAGAACTCGAGCGCGTCGCGCGAGGAGACCCGCCAGACGATGCGATGGACCATGCCCGCGCCGGCGAGGCCGCGGGCGGCGCCGGGGTACTCGAAGAACGTGAGGTCCATCCCCGGCGAGCCGTGCTCGTCGCCGTAGAACAGGTGATACATGTTGGGTTCGTCCTGGTTGACCGTGCGCTTGACCATGCGCAGGCCGAGCACGCCGGTGTAGAACTGGACGTTGCGGGCGGCGTCGCCGGTGATGGCGCTGATGTGGTGTATGCCCTCGAGCCTCACGGAGGTGCCATTATCGCCGAGTGCAAGATGGATCGCTCATTCCGCGCTACGGGCGCGCGCGGCGCGATCCCGCGCTGGCGGTGCTGGAAGGGCTGCATCCGCTCAAGCACGCGCTGCGCTTCGGGGCGAACGTGCTCGACGTGGTCACGCGCGACGCCGCGGAGCTCGAGCGCCTGGCGGCGGCGCTGGCTCCCGACGTGCGCGCGCGCGTGGGTTCGATGGCGCGCGAGATCGAGCCGCAGGTGTTCGATCGCCTGGCGCCGCTCGCGCCGTCGACGGGGGTGATGGCGTTGGCGGAGCGCCGGGTGGTGGATCCGGCGGCGGTGCTCGCCAGCGGCAGCGCGGCGCCGGTGATCCTGCTCGAGGACCCGCGCGACCTGGGCAACATGGGCGCGTGCGTGCGCGTGGCCGCGGCGGCGAACGCGGCGGGGGTGCTGAGCACGGGCGGCCACGACCCGTGGCACCCGGACGCGCTGCGGGGCGCGGCGGGCCTGCACTACGCGCTGCCGGTGGCGCGCGTGCTGGACGTGGAGCAGTTGCGCGCGATCGGCGAGCGCCCGCTGCTGGCGTTGGATCCACAGGGGGAGCCGCTCGCTCTCGCAGAGCTGCCGGCGCGCGCGGTGCTCGCCTTCGGCTCGGAGCGCCACGGCCTCAGCGCCGAGCTGCTCGCGCACGCGGACGCGCGTGTGAGCATCCCGATGCGCGCGGGCGTGTCGAGCCTCAATCTGGCGACGTCCGTGGCGGTCGTGCTGTTCGCGTGGCGGCTGTCGAGGCGGGATCTGCAGAGCTCGCTTCCGGCACGTTCTGTATAACTATAATTATACGGGCTCGCGCGGTTGCAGCATCTCGCGCCCCGCAAGAGGCCGCAGGCCGCCGGCTATCCGGCGGCGGCTTCCACGCCGTCCAGCAGCAGCCAGTTGCCGCGCAGCGCCTCGCGAGCGCGGGCGAGGATGCGCACGCCGCACGCGCCGGGGTCCTCGGCTTCGTCCAGCAGCTCGGCCATCAGCGCGCGCGCCCGGCGCGCGTGCTCGAGGTCGCGCATCTCGTGCACGCGGAAGTACTCGGTCGCGGGACCTTCGTCGCTGAAGCCGTAGTGCGCGATCAGGCCGGTGAGCTTGGTGGCGGAGATCTGCGGCTGGCAGGCCTCGATCGCGTACAGCACGGCCAGGTGCTCGAGCAGGTCCTCGCCGGCGCCCCACGCGCGCACGCACTCGCGCGTGTGCTCGAGCTGCGCCTCGCCGCCGGCGTGGGTCGCGGCTGCTGGTGCGCCGGGCGCTGCCGGCGTGCTCGCCGGTCGCGTGCACGCGCGCTCGAACTGCTCCCACAGCGCCACGTGCGCGGCCTCCTCGCGCGCATGCTCAGCCAGGGCCGCCTGGTGGCGCGCCCCGGCGCATTCGCAGGCGCGCGCGCAGACGCCGGCGAGCGCGATGACCGCGTGGCGGTACTCGCCGGCGTAGCAAGCCAGCTCCGCCGCGCTCAGCTCGCCGGCGCTCCAGCGCCGATAGAACGGATGCTCGAGCACGTTTGTCTCACCGCGCGCCTCGTCGAGCCTGTCGAGAACGTCCATATGCGCTCCTTGTGTTCGGTTTTGTGTGCTGAAGAGAGAAGGACATTGCCTCCTCGGCGCAGAAATCTACGCTGATAGCGGGGTCATCATCGGCCACGGCTGGACCGCCGTCCGGGCGGTGTGCGAGTGTGCCGGTGGGGGTGACCCCCTGAGGAGCAGAAGGGGTTGTTTCGGTGTTCGTGATCATCGCTGCGGCACTCGGCGCGACGGCGTTCAGCGCGATGTTCGCCGTGGCGCTCGGGCGCATGGCGGGAGCCGCGGACGCGGAGTCCGAGCGAATGCTGGCTGAACGCCGCACCCCCCCTGGCGGCACACCGCCTGCGGGGGCGCGGGTGGGCGCGCAGGGCACGATCACCGCTCACCCGCAGAGCTACGCGGGGTTGGCGCGCGCCCAGTCGACGATCGGCTGGGAGCCGTCGATGACGGTGCCGTCGTCGAGGACGAGCGTGGGCACCCAGCGGTTGCCGGTCAGCTCCTGCACCTCGCGCCGCCCGCGCGTCAGGTTGAAGACGCCGGGAAGCGGCGCGAACCCGTAGGACTTGATCACCTCCGGGTCGTGCCCGGAGTCCTTCAACGCGTGGTATGCGTTGGCGCACGGGTGCCCGCCGGGGCGCGGCGTGGGAAACGTGCCCCAGCACACGTACAGCTTCACGAGACGTTCAGCGTCCCTTCCATGCCCGCTTGGCGGTGTCCGGGGACCGACGACACGCTCAGCGTCCCCCCATGCCCGCCTGGGAGTGTCCGGGGAGCGTCACGAGACGTTCAGCGTCCCTTCCATGCCCGCCTGGCGGTGTCCGGGGACCGAGCAGTAGAACACGTATTTGCCGGGCTTCAGTTTCAGCGTGAGCGTGCGGGTCCCGCCTTTGAAGGTGGGCGTTGCGCCCAGCACCTTGCTGCCTTCGGCGACGGTGACGTTGTGTTCGAGCGGCGACATGTTGGCCATCGTGATCGTCACCGTGCCCGCCTGCGCGTACAGCTCCTTGGTGTTGTACTTGAGCAGGCCGCTCGGGTTGGCTGCGAGCTTCAGCGAGTGGCT
>JASHYF010000452.1 GCA_030043235.1 Solirubrobacteraceae bacterium
CGACGAACGCCTCAGCGTGCCGGTACGCGCCCGTGGTCCGTATAACCATGGCTACCAGAGTTTGCAAACGAATAACAACCGCACGTCAAGTCACACGCGTGACACACATGACCACGCCGCCACAGGGCAGGCCCCGCCGGTGCGACGGCGCTGATAGCGTGAGCACGTGTCCACAGCGGCCCCCAGCGAACCTACGCCCCAGCGCCTGGCGGCGATCCGCGAGCAGATGAAGCTGCTCGCGGATTATCTTTGACCCGGCGGGAGCGGCCGAGCGCCTGGCGGAGCTCGAGGCGGAGATGGGCGCGGGGGGCTTCTGGGACGACTCCGAGCGCGCGGCGGCGGTGTCGGCTGAGCACGCGCGTGCGTCCAAGCGCCTGGACGTGTTCACGTCCCTGCAGGCGGACGTGGACGACCTCGACGGCCTCGCGCAGATGGCCGCTGAAGACGAGTCGCTGCAGGCGGAGGTGGACGAGCAGATCGCCTCGGTCGAGGCGCGCCTGGCGGAGCTGGAGGAGCAGCGCCTGTTCTCCGGCCCCTACGACGCGGGCGATGCGCTGGTGAGCGTGAACGCGGGAGCGGGGGGAACGGACGCGCAGGATTGGGCGGAGATCGTGCTGCGGATGCTGATGCGCTGGGCGGAGACGCGGGGCTTCCAGGTGGAGCTGCTGGAGGTGAGCCCGGGCGAGGAAGCGGGCATCAAGTCGGCGACGTTCCGCGTGTCGGGTGAGAACGCCTACGGCCTGTTCGGCGCCGAGCGGGGCGTGCACCGCCTGGTGCGCCTGTCGCCGTTCGACTCGGCGCACCGTCGCCACACGAGCTTCGCGGGCGTGGAGGTGGCGCCTGTGGTGCAGGACACGGGCGAGGTGGAGATCAACGAGGACGACCTGCAGGTGGACACCTACAGGGCCTCGGGCGCGGGCGGGCAGCACGTGAACAAGACCGACTCGGCGGTGCGCATCACGCATCGCCCGACGGGCATCGTGGTGCAGTGCCAGAACGAGCGCTCGCAGTCCTCCAACCGCGCGACGGCGATGGCGATGCTGCGCGCGAAGCTGCTCGAGCGCTCCGAGCGCGAACGCAGGGAAGAGATCGCGCGTGAGAAGGGCGAGGCGCAGGACGTGAACTTCGGCTCGCAGATCCGCTCGTATGTGATGCATCCGTACACGCTCGTCAAGGACGCCCGCACAGGCCACGAGATGGGCGACGTGCAGCGCGTGTTGGATGGAGATCTAGATGGATTCGTGCGTGCGTATCTGCTCTCCAGCGCGGCGACGAACGAATAGCTCCGGACGGCCGTGGACCGGCGCGGCACTTGCGTGCGGCTCGGTATGCGGCCCGGCCGCGCTGAGGCGCGGCCGTCGGTGCGCGTCAGCGCCCGGCTTGGATCTAGCTCGCGCTCGGGCGCTGAGGCGCGGCCGTCGGTGCGCGTCAGCGGCCGGCTTGGATCTGCTCGCGCTCGGCCAGCCGGTTGCGGCGGCGCAGCTGGGCGTCGCTCTCACGGCGGAGCTCATCCTTGCTGCGGGCGAGCAGCGGCGGCACGGGCACGGGGTTGCCCTCCTCGTCGACGGCGACCATCGTGAGGTAGGCGCTGTTGCTGTGCCGGCGCTTGCCGGTCCGCGGATCCTCGGTGTCGACGCGCACCCCGACCTCCATGGAGGTGTGCCAGACGGCGTTGACGCTGGCCTGGAAGCTCACGAGCTCGCCGACGGGGATGGGGACCATGAAGGTCATGCGATCCATGCTCGCGGTGACGACGCGGCGGCGACAGTGTTTGACGGCGGCGAGCCCGGCGGCCTCGTCGCACAGCTTCATGACCGTGCCGCCGTGAACGAAGCCGGCGCCGTTGGCGTCGAGCGGTCCCATCCAGTGGGCGAGCGTGGCGCGCGAGTCGGCGGCGGAGCGTGCATCCATCTCGGCAGATCCTATGCTGAAGCTCAGTGAGCTCCACCTTGGACGCCGACACCGCGGAGCTGGTGCGCGCGGCACTGGAGGAGGACATCGGCTCGGGCGATGTGACGACAGCGGCGACCGTGCCCGAGCGGGCGAGCGCTCGCGCGCTGATCACGCAGAAGGCGCCGGGTGTTATCTACGGCCTGCGCGCGGCGGAGACGGCGTTCGCGCTGCTCGATCCCGGCGCTCGGCTGGAGCGGCTCGTGGAGGAGGGCGTGTGGCGCGAGCATGGCGGGCCGGTGCTGTCGGTGGAGGGCCGCGCACGCGCGCTGCTGAGCGCTGAGCGAACGGCGCTGAACTTCCTGTCCCACCTGTCCGGCGTGGCCACGCTGGCGGCGCGCGCCGCGCGCGAGGTGCAGGGCACGCGGGCGCGCGTGCTGGACACGCGCAAGACCACGCCGGGTCTGCGCGCGCTGGAGAAGGCGGCGGTGGCGGCGGGCGGCGCGAGCAACCACCGCGCGGGGCTGTACGACGCGATCCTGATCAAGGAGAACCACATCGCCGCCGCCGGCGGCATCGCTGAGGCGATCGCGCGCGCGCGCGAGCACGCGCCGGAGCTGGCGGACACGCTCGAGGTCGAGGTGCGCGACGCGGAGGAGATCGAGCAGGCGCTCGCGGCGGGCGCGCCGCGCCTGCTGCTGGACAACATGGAGGAGGCCGAGCTGCGCGCGGCGGTCGCGCAGGTGGCCGGCCGCGCAGAGCTGGAGGCGAGCGGCGGCGTGACGCTCGAGACGCTGAGGCCGCTGGCGGAGACGGGGATAGAATGGATCTCGATGGGCGCGCTCACCCACTCCGCGCCCGCCCTCGATCTCTCGCTGATCATGGAGGCACAGCCATGAACCTCCCGATGGCCCCTACCCTGCCGCCAGCACCGAGCGCTTCGCCGGCTCCGGCGCAGCCGGGGCTCGTGAGCTCCCCGCCGCCTTCGACCCCACCGGCGCTCGCGACCCCCCCGGCCGCTCCGAGCCTGCCGATGGTGCCCTCGCAGGCGCAGGCGCAGGCGCAGGCGCCGGCGCTCTCGCCCGAGGAGATCGCCGAGCTGAAGGACGAGGTGCGCGCGCTCGCACGGCAGCGCAACGCGGTGATCCTCGCGCACAACTACCAGGTCCCGGAGATCCAGGATGTGGCCGACTACGTGGGCGACTCGCTCGG
>JASHYF010000453.1 GCA_030043235.1 Solirubrobacteraceae bacterium
CCCGCGCGCCCGCGCCGGCGTGAGGCGCACCGCCCCGCTGCCGGCCGGCGCGAGCGGCTGTACGGCTGGATGGTCACCAGCCACACCTTCCGGGACCTCTGTTACGACCACATGGCCTACTCGGGCGGCGGCCCGCCGCTGCTCGCGGCGCTCGCCCAGCCGCGCCACGCGCAGGCGGCGAGGACCAGCAGCGCGATGCGCCAGGACCAGCAGCGCGATGCGCCTCATGCAGTCTGCGCGCCCGGCGAGGACACCGCGCCGGCGCTCGCGCGCGCGAGCATCTGCACGCCGAGAGTGCTCGCGGCGAGGCTCACGAGCGCGGAGGCGACGACGGCGGTGGCGATCACCGGGGAGAGTATGTGCTCGGAGATCCCCAGCGAGGCGACCGCCGCGGGCACGCCCAGCTGCGCGGTGGCGGCGAGCGCGGCGGCGGCCGGCTGGCGCACGAGCAGCGTGGCGAGCAGGTGGATGGCGATGTTGAGCACCGCCAGCGCGCCCGCGAGCGCGAGCAGCGCCGGGTCGCGTACGAGCCCCGCGAGGTCCAGCCGCGCGCCGAGCACGACGAAGTACAGCGGCACGAAGAAGCCGTCGGCGATGCCGCGCATCTGCGTGGAGAGGCGTTTGGGCCCGCCGATGAGCGCGACCATCACGCCCGCGGCGAAGCCCGCGATGAGGATGCTCGTGCCGCCCTTCTGGGCGATCCACGCGAGCGCGAACAGCACGAGCAGCGACAGTCGCAGGTCGAGCGCCCAGGAGCGCTGCTTGGAGAGGCGGCGCACGCGGCGCACCCACTCGTGGCCGGCCAGCACGCGGGTGCCCGCGAACGCCAGCGCGGCGCCGGCCGCCACCAGCACGCCGCCGAGCGCCGCGTGACCGATCCGCGAAGGCTGCAGCACGATCGGCACCGACAGGATCGTGATGACGTCTGCGATCGCCACCTGCGCCATCACCGTCAGCACCTCAGCGCCCGCCACGCCGGTCTCCTCGATCGCGGGCAGCAGCACGGCCGCCGAGCCGGACGCGAGCACCACCGCGTACACGGCCGCATGCCCGCTCCCGGCGATGCCCGCGGCGAGCAGCCCCGCCGGCAGGGCGAGCACGCACACGAGCGCCGCCAGCAGGCCGCCCGTGCGCGCCGAGGACGCGAGGCGGCGGTCACGCAGCGGCAGGTGCATGCCCACGGTGAGCATCAGCATCGCGAAGCCGATTTCCCCGAGCGCGGAGATCGTGCCGCCAGCGGGGTGCACGGCCCCGAGCACGGCCGGGCCGACGAGGATGCCGGCGACGATCTCCCCGACGACGACCGGCACGAAGCGGCGCGCCACGAGCCCCAGCAGCGGGCCGCCGAGGCCGGCGAGCACGAGCAGCACGAGAATCCCGAAATCGATGAGTCGTCCACCTCTGGTAGGTAGTTTTCCCGCACACGTCGGCGGGTTTGCGCGGCTGCCCGCCGCGCGCTGCGAGATACGTTGAATATATGAGCATCCCAACTCCCTCCTCCAAGCTCCGCGTGCTGATCGCCGGCGGCGGCGTGGCCGCCCTCGAGGCGCTGCTCGCGCTGCGCGATCTGGCCCCGCAGCTGACCGAGGTCACGGTGCTCGCGCCGAACGGCGAGTTCGTGTACAGGCCGATGACCGTGCGCGAGCCGTTCGCCTACCCGCGCGCCCAGCGCTACGAGCTCGCGCCGATCGTACGCGACGCCGGCGCCAGGCTCGTGGTGGGCGAGCTCGCCGAGGTCGACACGGCGAAGCGCCTCGTGCACACGGCCGCCGGCGCCGAGCTCGGCTACGACGAGCTCGTGCTCGCGCTCGGCGCGCACGCGCGGCCGCGCTACGAGCACGCGATCACGATCGACGACCGCCGGCTCGACGAGACGCTGCACGGGCTGATCCAGGACGTCGAGGAAGGCTACGTCGACAGCATCGCGTTCGTCTCCCCCGGGCGCATGGCGTGGCCCTTCCCGCTGTACGAGCTCGCGCTGATGATCTCTGGACGCGCCTACGACATGGACGTGCGGCTGGCCAGCACGATCGTCTCGCCCGAGGACAGCCCGCTGGCGATCTTCGGCTCGGCGGCCAGCGCCGCCGTCGCGGAGCTGCTCGCGCGCGCGAACATCGCGACGGTCAACTCCGCCTACGCCGAGGTGCCCCGCGCGGGCGAGGTCGTGATCAACCCCGGCGACCGCCACCTCCAGGTCAAGCGCGTGGTCGCCCTGCCCGAGCTGTACGGGCCGGGCGTGCGCGGCGTGCCGCTCTCAGAGCACGGCTTCCTGCGCGTGGACATGCACTGCCGCCTGGTCGAAGTGGAGCACGTGCACGCGGCCGGCGACGCGACCGAGTTCCCGGTCAAGTTCGGCGGCATCGCCGCCCAGCAGGCGGACGCGCTCGCGGAAGCGATCGCCGCACAAGCCGGCGCGAGCGTGAGCCCCCAGCCGTTTCACCCGGTGATCCACGGCATCCTGCTGACCGGCGACGCCCCGCGCTACCTCACCGCCCGCATCACCGGCGGCCAGGGCTTCAGCTCGGAGATCAGCGACTCGCCGTCGTGGTCCCCGGTCGCGAAGATCGCCGCCAAGCACCTCGCGCCGTATCTCGACCGGCTGGACCGCGCCGGCGCGAGGAGCTAACCGGGGCCGGGCGCGAGCTCCAGTCCCATCCACACGTGCGGGATGCCCGCCTCCTCGAACGTGTCCGATTCGACGCTGAAGCCCGCCTGCCGGTAGACCCCGGTGGCCGCCACCTGGGCGGCGAGGCGAACCTCGGCGCAGCCGCGCTCGCGCGCTCCCGCCACGCCCAGCGCGAGCATGCGCGAGGCGATGCCGCGCCGGCGCCACTCGCGCGCGACGGCCACGCGTCCGATCTTCGCCCGCTCCCCGTCCACCAGCAGGCGCAGCGTGCCGACCACCACCTCACCGCCGGGCTCGAGCGCGACCACGTGCTGCGCTTCCTCGTCGCGTCCGTCGATCTCCTCCTCGGCCGACACGCCCTGCTCGCCGCAGAACACGCGCTCGCGCAGCGCGAACGCGGCGAGCAGCTCCTCGCGCGAGCGCATCCAGCGCACCTCGACCTCGCCGCCGCCTATGCCGGTGGACACGAACGAAATGCTTGCACCGCCGGCGGGGATGCTCGCTGCGGGGGCGCGGCGCTTCAAGGCGTCGCGGAGGGGGCGCAGCTGCCGGGCGGCGCGACGCCGTCGAAGCGCTCGACGCGGTTGTTGCTGGCGTCGGCGACGAGCAGCGCGCCGGCGCAGTCGATCGACAGGCCCGCCGGGTTGCCGAGCTCGCCGGCTTCCGCGCCGGGGAGGCCCCACATGGACAGGAGACCTCCTTCGGCGTTGAACTCCTCGATGCGATCGTTGCCGGCGTCGGCGACGAACACGTCGCCGTTCGCGTCCACGGCGATGCCGTCGGGTCCGTCGAACGTCCCCGGCACGCTGCCCGGGCCGCCCCACGCGCTCAGGAAGACGCCTTCCGCGCCAAACTCCTCGATGCGATCGTTGCCGAGGTCGGCCACGTACACGTCCCCGGACGGCCCCACCGCGAGCGCGACCGGGCCGTAGAAGCGCCCCTCGGTCGAGCCGCTCCCGCCCCACGAGCCGAGCAGCGCGCCCGTGGGGGCGTAGCGCTTGATCAGGTCTTCGCCCGTGTCCGCGACATAGATCTGGCCATTCGGCGCGACCGCCACCCCGCTCGGTTCCTCCAGCCGGCTCGGCGCGGGCGCTCCTTCGCCGCCGAGCGTGCCGAGCAGCTCGCCGCCGGCGCTGAGGTGGCGCAGCAGGTCGTTTTCCTGGTCTGTCACCCACAGCGTGCCGTCGGGCGCGAGCGCCAGCGCGACCGGCTTGAACAGATGCCTGCCGACGATCGCCGCGCCGCCGCTGAGCGTCGCTTGGTAGGCGAGCCCGGCGTCGAACCGCTCGACGCGCCCGCCGAGCGTGTCGGCGACGAGCGCCCCGCCTTCGGGGGTGGCGGCCACCGCCCGGGGGATGATGAACTGCCCGTAGGCGCGTCCGGAGACGCCCCACGCGCCGAGCGCTTCACCAGCCGGGCTGTAGACGTCGATGCGGTTGGCGGCGGCGTCGGCCACGTACACCGCGCCGCCGGGGGCGACGGCGACGGCGCGCGGGTAGCTGACCTCTTCGCTGCCGAAGTTCGGGTGCGGCCCTTCGCCGGGGCCCTCTACGGGTTGCACCGTCCACGCTGTCACGTAGCGCAAGGCGGCGGTCAGCTGCACCACGCGGTGGTTGTTGTCGTCGGCCACGTACACCTGCCCTGCCGCGCCCACCGCCACGTCGAAGGGGCCGGCGAACTGCCCTTCGCCGGCGCCCGCGCTGCCGGCCTCGAGCGCGTAGGACCCGTCCGTGTGGAACACCGAGATGCGATCGTTGCCGCTGTCCGCCACGTACAGCTCGCCGGCGCTCGCGGACAGGCCTCGCGGCTCGTCGAGCTCCCCCGGGCCATGGCCCGGCGCGCCCAGCACGTACGGGTCCGTGCCCTGCAGCGTGAAGCGCTCGATGCGATCGTTGCCCGTGTCCGCCACGTACACGTAGCCCCCCGCCACCGCGATGCCGCCTCCCGGCGGCACGCCGGGCGCGCCGCCGCCGAACTGGAACTGCCCGGCGCCCGTGCCCGGGCCGCCCCACGCGCGCAGGAAGCCGCCGTCCGGGTCGAACTCCTCGACGCGATCGTTTTCGGAGTCGACCAGGTACACGTCGCCCGCGCCGCTCACCGCGAGACCGCCGACGGCCCCGAACTCTCCCGGCCCGGCGCCGTGGGAGCCCCATTGGCCGAGGAAGCGGCCGTGCGCGGTGAAGCGCTGAACCACGTAGCTGTACTGGTCGGCCACGTACACTTCGCCGTCCGCCGCCACCGCGAGCGCCTCGGGAAAGCGCAGCACGCCTTCGCCGGGCCGCCCGATCGCAGACACCGACCGGTACGGGCAGGGGGGATAGGCGCCCGGACACCCCTGGGTTAGAGGAGCGAGCGGGCGCACGTCGGCGCGCTCACGGGGGCGAACCCCCGCCGCGCCTCCACAGCCGCCCAGCGCCAAGGAGGCCGCGAGCGCGGCGCAGGCGATGAGCACGAGGTTCGGCAGGCGGGACATGGAGGCACGCAGGTCCGGCGTGAGGGCGCCGTCCGGGCCGCGGTCTGTGGCTGCGTCTGCCGGCGCCGCACCGAGCGGCCGCCCTCCTGGTCTGTCAGGGCCGCTTAACCCGGTCGGCGTGGAAACCATGCGCTGAAAGGTAAGAAATCGCGAGGAATCTCGCACGCGTGCGCCCGCGCGAGAGGCAAACGGCCTCGATCGCCCAGCCCACCTGCATCGCCAATTGGCGATCCGTCCTATCCTTCGCGGAATGGCGATTCGGTCCGCTGACAGCGGCGTCGCACCGATTGCACATGACTGGAGGCGCGCGCTGCTCGGCGTGGGAGCCGGCGTGGCGGTCGTCGTTGTCCTCGTGGCGATAGCCGCGCTGCTGCTGTCGGGCGCCACGCTCGCCAGCGACGAGAGCGCCCTCGCGCGCGTGTCCGTACAGCCGCTCGGAGGCAGGATCGAGGGCATCCAGGCGTTCGGGGCGCACGGCCACAGCATTCCGCTCGCGGTGCACGACGGTCTCCTCACGCCGCTGCGGCGATTGACGCCCGGGGCGCAGGTGTCGGTGGACGTGAAGGTTCGCCGGCCCGGATGGATCGGCTGGGCGCTCGGCTCAGAACACACCGTGCGCCTCACCCTGCACACGCCGCTCGCGCTCCTCAGCGAACGCTGGATGACCGTGCCCACCGGCTCGAACGTGCGGGTCAGCTTCAGCGAACCCGTAGACGCCGTCTCCTACTACGGCGCCAGCGGGGGCGTCACGCACAGGGTGCTGAGCGACGATGCGCGATCGGTGTCGCTCGGGCGCCAACCCGCCACGGGGGCGACCGAGATCGCGGTCGCGCCGCGCCCGTGGGAGACGCTCGGCGCACCCCAGCAGGTGAGCTGGTTCCCGCCGTCGAGCTCGCCCGTGATGGCCACGATCCCCGCCGCCGGCGATGACGTCTCACCCACCGCGCCGATCTACCTGACGTTCTCGAAGCCCGTCAGCGAAGTGCTCGGCGAAGGGCATCCGCAGCTCTCGCCGAACGTGCCCGGACACTGGCGCGAAGCGAACAGCCACACGCTCGTGTTCACGCCCTCGGGCTTCGGGGCGCCGCTGGAATCGCAAGTGAGGGTACGGCTGCCGAGCGCCGTCGCCGTCTCCGGCACGGGTGGCGGGCTGAGCAAGACCAACCAGGTCGCCTGGAACGTGCCGCCCGGCTCCACGCTGCGCCTGCAGCAGCTGCTCGCCGAGACCGGCTACCTCCCCGTCGACTGGCATCCGTCGGGCGCCCCCGTCGCGCGCACGCCGAGCGCCCAGGCACAGGCGGCCGTGGATCCCCCCAAGGGCGCTTTCACCTGGCGCTATCCCAACACGCCGGGGCAGCTGCAGGCGCTGTGGACCCCCGGCCAGTGGAACGTGGTCACAAAGGGCGCGGTGATGAAGTTCGAGAACGAAAACAACCTCGAAGTCGACGGCGAAGCCGGGCCGGCGGTGTGGAGCGCGCTGCTGCGCTACGTGCTCGCCGACAGGCGCCTGCACGAACCGTACAGCTACGTGTACGTGCACCGCGAAGTCCCCGAGACGATGACGCTGTGGAGCGCCGGGCGCATCGTCGAGACCTCCGCGGCCAACACCGGCATCTCCGGCGCGGAAACCGAACTCGGCACCTTCCCCGTGTTCGAGCACATCGAAGAAGGCACCATGAGCGGCACCAACCCCGACGGCTCGCATTACGAAGACCCGGGAATCAAATGGATCAGCTACTTCAACGGCGGCGACGCGCTGCACTACTTCGACCGGGCGTCCTTCGGCTTCCAGCAGAGCCTCGGCTGCGTCGAGCTGCCGCTCGAAGCCGCCGCCGAGGAGTGGCCGTACACGCCCATCGGCACGCTCGTCACAGTCGAAACCTAGAGGGCGCGTGCGCGGCGC
>JASHYF010000454.1 GCA_030043235.1 Solirubrobacteraceae bacterium
GAACAGGTCGTCACCCGTGTGGGCTCGTGGCCGAAGGCGCTGCGCTTGGCTGGCCTTGAGGAGTCGCCGGCAGGGAAGGGGCAGGAGGACGTGCCCATGCCCACGCTCGTGGGCCTCATGGAGCGCTTCCACGCGCACTATGGGGCGCAGCCCAGGTCCGAGGAGCTAGAGGCCTTCGCCGCGGGCAATGGCATCCCACATCCGAGGAGGGGCGAGAGGGGCCACGCCGAGGCCTTGGCGCAGTGGAAGGCCAAGCGCGCAGCGGAAGGGCTGCCTGCGCCAGCTCAGCCGCCGCCGATGAGCGAGCGCCCCGACCACTCGCGTGACGTGGGCGCTGCGCTGCCCGGCGAGCGCCGTCGCGCGAAGAGGCGCAGTGCCGAGGACTGCATCGCCTGGATGTGCGGTTACCTCGAAGGGCTGCCGGCAGGGGCGCGCTCGACGCAGCGCTCCTACCGGGAGTGGGCGAGGGAGCATGAGGGGGCGCCAAGCCCGAGTGGCTTCGAGCGGCACGGCGGCTTCGCTCGTGTCAGGAGCGCGGCGCAGGAGCGCATGCGCACGCCAGAGAGGGCTGAGCGTCGAGCAAGGCAGGGCGTGGCCTTGGGGCGCGGACGCCGGCGAACGCCAAACGTGACGCCCACCTCCGACAGCAAGTGCGACTGCGGGGAGCAGGTAAGCGAAGTCCCGGTCGAGTCGGGCCGCACGCCCTATAACAGTCCTATGCACCGTGCCACCGGAACAGGCCCGCAAGCGAAAAGACCGGCCCAACTGCACGACACGCCCTACAACAGTGTCATGAACGGCGCCCCCTTCGATATGTACGTTAGGCGCGAGGCGCGTGTACAGAATGGCTGCGCTCGGATGTGATTCACCGCGCCAGAAGGTAATTGAAAACTGTCCCACTACCACAGATGCTCGTATCGCCGCGCGAAGAGACCCTTCCAGAAGGAGAACGGCAGCGCCGCGATGATCCTCGGGTGCTCGCGTGGGTACCCCTCGCGATCCAAGCGGGCGAGCACATCGCGCACCTTTGCGATCCCGTAGGCGCTGAGCGTCTCGGGATCGAGTAGCCAGCTCTGCTCGATCGGCGTCTGGGGCTGGCCGCTTCCCAGTTGGCGGTCGATTGCGTTGCGCAGCGCGACCTCGAAGTGGTGCAGCGTGGTGAGGCTAGCGCCGGAGATGCGTGCGTGCCAGAGGTAGAGGTCGAAGGCGAGCGCTTGGTCGCCTTCGGCTTGCTCCAAGAACGGCGCGAAGCGCTCTGCGGATATCCACGCGCGGGTCTCGTCGGCATCCATGGGCGCTGCTACTCTGACAGGCGAACGCCCCAGTACGCCTCTCTCCCTCGGGATGACGCGGCTGGGGCTCTTTGCGTCGTCGGCCGCCATACACGCACGTTGCCAGCGGCCACATCCACTGGCCCCGAAGCTGCGCGATGCTCGCCCGGCCGTCGGCGTTCTACCGCAAGCTCAGCGCCTCCGCCCACACGACCACGGGGCTTGCGCAACGTACGGCCCTCTCCACTTCTCACAGAGCCGGTCGGCGTTTGCGGGGAACAGCGGAGTCAGTCCCAGATCACGGTCACGTGGTAGTCGGCGAAGGCGGGGTCGCTGGTGACGATCGGCAGGGAGCGTGCCTGCGCCTGGGCGATCAGGAGACGGTCGAAGGGGTCGCCGTGATGGTGCGGCAGCATCCTCACCCGCCAGGCGTCGTCTGCCGTGACGTTCAGCAACTGGAAGCCAAGGGGCTCGATGCGCTCTGGCAGATCGTCAGGAGCCTTCAGCTTGCCGAGCCCGGCCTCGATCGCGATCTCCCACAGGCTCCCCGCGCTGACCAGCACCTCCGCGTTCGGTGCCTCGATCGCCGCGGTTGCCGTCGGTCCGAGCTGAGGATCGCCGCTTAGATGCCACAGCAGCACATGGCTGTCTACGAGCAGCCTCACGCCTCAGCGCGACGAGCGATTTCCACGGGAACGCGAGCCTGTTCCGGTGGGGAATACCTCACTGCGCTCGAACAGTCGCTCGATCTCCCTGTCTGCTTGCTCGATATCGCCGGCGATCGCGATCTCGTCGCGCATCGAGCCGCGTCCGGTCACGCCGCCGCGTTTGCGCTCGAGCGGTGCGATTCGTGCTACCGGGGCGCTGCCGCGGCGCACCACGATCTCCTCGCCTGCCTCCGCGCGGCGCACGAGCTTGGAGAAGTGGGTCTTCGCCTCATGGATCGTCACGCTCTCGGCCACCGAGCCAGGATGACACAAGTTAGTCTACTTGGTCCACATGCGGCACACCCGCCCGAGCAGCCCGACGCGCCGTCGTGGGTGTGCATACGCGCAGCCCGAGGGTTTGTGCGGCGGCGATCATGCGCGTGTCGTACGTCGTGACCGCTATGCCGTAGAAGAAGCCGATGCGTGGCACCGGGCCATCACGAGCGTCAGCCGGACGTCACGCGTTCGAGGGCGCGTCGGCGTGCGGGCCGCTGCATGAGCCGCGCCAGGTAGTCCCTGAGGTTCGCGGGTAGCTCGTCGGCGAAGCCGATGCGCTCGGTGAACGCCAGCGTGCTCGCGACGAGCACGTCGGCCACCGTGAAGCGTCCGCCGACGAGGTAGTCGCTCCCGTCCAAGGCGCCGGACACCGCCTGCGCGGCCTCGTCGAAGCGCCGTCGCGCCGCGGCGGAGCGCTCGGGGTCGCTGTGGGCGTGCACGGCTGACTCGATCAGCGGCGGCTCGAGCTCCGCCGGAGCGAAGATCGTCCACTGGTAGACCAGCGCCCGCTCGTGCGTGCCTGGTGCCGGCGCGAGGCCGGCGTCGGGATGCAGGTCCGCGAGGTGCAGGCAGATCGCCGCCGACTCGAACACGAACCCCTGCTCGTCCTCCAGCACGGGTACGCGCCCGAGGGGATGGCGAGCGCGATGCTCCTCGCCCTTGCTCTCCTCGCGAGTCATCATGACGACCTCGTACGGTTCGCCGAGCTCCTCGAGCACCCACGCGACGCGGATCGGCCGACCGGCGTGATCGCGGTGATACAGACGCATCATGGACGGGCACAATAGCCACCGGCGCCGTCTCTCGCTCGGCTTGGCCTCAATCCCCGTCGAGCAGGCGTGCCACCAGCTCCGGGGCCTCACGCGCCAGGCGCGAACGCGGCACGATGAGGTCGAAGCCTGCTCGCCCGGCGCGCTCGCGCGCTGCCGTGTCCACGTGCGAATAGAACGCGAGCGTTCGCGTCGCGCCCAGCTCGCCGGCGGTGCCGAGCTCCTCCACGATCGCCGCGCCGTCGAGATCCGGATCGGTGAGGTCGACCACCAGCACCACGGCGCGCGGCAGCGACGGGTGGGCGGTTGGCGTGCGCGCGGGAGCGGCCGAGCCGGCTGGGTCAGCGGGGCCGGCAAGACGATCGCGCAGTCGCGCCTCGCCGTCGAGGAGCTCGACCTCGTGGCCCGCGCCGGCCAGCGCGCCCTGCACGCGCGAGCCGAACAGCAAATCGCGTGTGAGCGCGAGCACACGCGCCATCGCTACTGCGCGCGCAGGCGGCGAAACTCTTCGCGCGCGGACTGGGGGCGCCCCCACATCTGCGTGACCTCCACGCGACCGCTGCGCGTCTCGCGCACCGTGAGCTCGCCCTCGATCCCCGCCTCGTCGATCAGGCGCAGCACGCCGTGGACCGTCGGCTCCGCAGCTGCGTGCCCGAAGCGGTGCGCCACCAGCAGCCGCCAGTGCCAGTCGTGGTGTGAGTAGGGACGCGCGTTGCACGCGGCGAGGTACAGCGCCGCTTCCACGTAGCGCGACTCGTCGGCGATGCGCATGTCCAGCTCGAGGTCCGTCCAGTCCTCGGGCAGCGAGTCGACGATCGCCTGGAAGTCCTCCGCGAGGGCCATTGGCGTGAAGCGTAGCGTGGGTATTCTCGAAGTCACCGGCAACCTCGAAGCCACCGGCAACGTCAATGTCACGCATCCACGCAGATACCCCGGCAGCCGCCACGCTCGGTGGCATCGCGCGCGATGCCGCGCCGCAGAGCGCCGGCGCACTGGAGATCGAGTACCGCGCGATCACCGAGCGCTGCGGCGTGCTCGACCGCTCCGAGCGGGGCAAGCTCGCGCTCACCGGCCCCGGCGCGGTGGAGTTCCTGAACGGCCAGGTCACCAACGAGCTCATGAGCATGAGATCGGGCGAGGGCCGCTACGCGGCGTTCCTCACCCACAGGGGCAAGATGCTGGGAGACCTGCGCATCCTCGCTGTCGGCGAGGACGCGCAGGGGGCCCCGTCGGAGCTGCAGCTGGACACCGAGCGCGTGGCCCTGCAGGCGCTGTTCGACACGATCCGCCGCTTCAAGGTCGGCTATCGAGTGGAGCTGCACAAGCGCACGCTCGAGCGCGGGCTGCTGTCGTTGATCGGCCCCGAGACCGGCGCGCTCACCGCCGAGCTGCCGGGCATCGCGCGGCTGGGGGCGGAGGAGCACGCGAACGCACCGGTGGAGATCGACGGCACGAGCGCGCTGGCGGTGCGCACCGACGTCGGCGTCGACCTCGTCTGCGACGCGGCGCGCACGCAAGCGCTCGCCGCGGCGCTCCACGCGCGCGGCGCCGCGCCGGTGCG
>JASHYF010000455.1 GCA_030043235.1 Solirubrobacteraceae bacterium
CCGCGCAGCCGCGTTCGGCCCGACGGCGACGCCCACGACGCGCAGGCAGCCACGCCGGAAGTCGCGGTTTCCGTAGTGCACGTTGGCGGTGATCCCCGAGCGCCCGCGCTCGCTGCCGCGGCGTCCGGCCACATAGCGAGTCCACACGACCGAGTCGGTCGCGCAGTCGAGCGCGATGCGCGCGGCGCCCATGCGCCCGTCGCGCCAGCCGCCGTCCACGACCAGGCGGTATGCGAGCTTCGCGCAGGGACGCAGCAGCGCTCCGTTCAGCACGCTCAAAGGGGTGATCGGGACCTCCGTCTGCCCGGCCTCCAGGCGCGCGTAGCGCCAGGCGTCGCTGACGGCTTCGCGCCAGCTGCGGGCGAGAACATGCTCCACCTCCCCCGCGAACGGGTGCACCGGCCCTTCCGGTATCAGCCCCTCGTGCACGGTGCGGGCCTCGTCGTGGCGGTAGGCGCCGCGGCGGTACATGCGGTGGAAGTACCGCGGGTACTTGGCCGACGGGCCGAGCCTGCGCCCGAGGAACACTTCGCGGTAGGGAAGCGCGGCCAGCTCGATGCCCGGCGGCGGCTCGGCGAGGAACGCTTCGATCTCTGCTCGCAGCCGCGGCGTCACCCGCTCGTCCGCGTCCACCTCTATCACCCAGTCGCAGCGCGCGTTATCGAGCGCGACGTTGCGCTGCGCGGGGAATCCCAGCCACGGCTGCTCGATCACCCGCGCGCCGGCCGCGCGCGCGATCTCGATCGTCGCGTCCGTGGAGCCGGAGTCCACGAGCACGATCTCATCGCAGAAGCTCACGCTCGCCAGGCAGTCGGGAAGGCACTCGGCCTCATCGCGCGCGATCACGCATGCGGAGATCGTCGCGCGCCGCTCTGCGCGCCGCGCGGCGTCTGCGTCGCTCCTCGGCACGGCGCCATCATGGCGCAACACGGCGCCCCCTCCGCACGCCGCGCGGCGTCCCGCCGCTCCTCGGCACGGCGCCATCGTGGCGCGACGCGGCCGGCGCCGTCGTGGCGCAGCGCGACCGGCGCCATCGTGGCGCAGCGCGACCCGCTGCTACAGTGCGCGCCCGTGGCGGAGACGGGTTCCCCATCGTCGGTTCCCGGGCTCGACACCGAACGCGCGGAGCGCGAGCGCCAGGCGTATGACGAGCACGATGTGGACGCCGCGATGCACGCGTGGCACGGACGCTTTCCCCACGTCTTCCAGAGCCCCAACACGCGCCGCGCGGAGCAGCGCTTCGACGCGCTCACGCGAGCTGCGGTGGCCGGCCGGCGCGTGCTGGACATGGGCTGCGGCGAGGGCCAAAGCTCACAGCGGCTGCTCGAGATGGGCGCCGCGTACGTGCTGGGGGTGGACGTCTCGCGAACCGCGATCGATCGCGCGCGAGCCCGCGCCCAGCCCGGCCGCCTGGAGTTTCGCCTGGGGGACGTCACACGCGAGCTGGAGGGCACCTTCGGCTGCATCTTCGGGCGCTCGATCCTCCACCATCTCGACTACCGCGCCCTGCTTCCGCGTCTGTACGAAGAGCACTTGGCGGCCGGGGGCGCGATGCTGTTCATGGAGCCGCAGGGGGAGAACGGCCTGATTCGCCTGTACACGAGGCTCGTGAGCTCCGCGCACACGCCCGACGAGCGCTCGTTCACGCGCGAGGACCTGCGCTGGCTGCGCGCTCGCTTTCCGCAGGTCGAGCTGCGTCCGGTCAACTACCTGACGTTTCCCGCGGCGCTGCTCACCTCGTGCCTGCCGCTGGCCGCCGACAATCCGCTCCTGCGCGCGTGCGACCGCGCCGACGAGTGGCTCGCCGAGCACGCGCCGGCGCTTCACTCACACTTTCGCCAGACGGCCGTCGTGATCCGCAAGCCGGCGAGCTGAGACGAGCTCCTCCGCTCCGGCACGGATCGCCGTCAGCCACTGCTCCTGGCTGTGCTCGGCGACCACGCGCGCGCGTGCCTCCGCGCCGAGCCGCGCGCACCGCTGCGGGTCGCTCCACAGCCGCTCGATCGCCGCGCGCAGCGCATCCACGTCGCGCGGCGGCACGAGCACGCAGTTCACGCCGTCTTCGAGGATCTCCGTGTTGCCTTCCGTGGCGCTCGTGATGACGGCGCGACCCATCGCCATCGCCTCGAGCGTCGAGGTCGCCCCGTTGTCGGTGTTCGTCGGCATCAGCGGGATCACCACGAAACGCGCGCGGGCGTAGAGCTCGCGCAGCTCGGTGATCGACTTGCGCCCTGCCGTCACGCCCGCGGGAAGCTCGCGTCCGGCCACGTTGCTGGCTCTCGGATCGTCGGTGCCGGACACCGGGTTGCGAAAGGACGCGCCGCTGGCGATGTGGCAGGGGATGCCGAGATCCCGCAGCGCCTCGATCAGCGTCTCGTAGTCGCGCATCTCGCGCCCGACGCTGCAGATCATGTCGCCCGCTCCCTCACGTGGGCTCCAGAAGCACGTGTCCACCGGCGTTTTCGCGGGAAGGATCGCCTCCGCTGGAAATCCCCAGCGCTCGACGACGAGCTCTCGCTGGCGTGAAGAGGGAACCGCCAGGCGGTCGATGCCAAAGCGCGCGAGCGCCGGGAAGGCGACGTTCTTGGCTCCGCGCCTCAGCCACGAGGAGCCACTCGCCCCGACAGGCCAGGTGAAGACCGCGATGTGCCCGACTCGCCGCCGCGGTGTGAGCGCGAGCAGAGCGGCGAGCGAGAAACCCACGCGCTCGGTCCAGCTGAGCACGACGTCGAACTCGTGCCGGCGCCGCCAGGCCTCGAGGGCGAGCGCAACCTGTATGGGCAGGCGCCTCAGCGCGCGCCCGCGCACGCCCGGGATGCTCGCCAGATCGCGATCGTCGAGCGACGCCGCGCCGAACGCGTCCTGCGCGATCATCGTGTCCGGCAGCACGTCCTGCTCGATCAGGCGGCGCAGCTCCTCGTTTGGCGGCTGCTGGCCAGCCGTGAAGAGCACCAGCATCCGCGCGTCACCGCTCCGCGCGCTTGCCTCGCTTGCCCCGCTTGCCATGTGATCCGACTCTAGCGGCGCTCCCGGCAGCCGTCAGCGCCGGGAGGCGAAGAACTCGCTGAGCAGCGCGCCGCACTCGAGCGCGAGCAGGCCGCCCGCGACGTCCGGCCGGTGGTTCAGGCGAGGCTCGCCGAGCACGTTCATCACGCTCCCGCACGCGCCGGCCTTGGGATCGCTCGCGCCGTACACCACGCGCGCAACGCGCGCGAGCACGACCGCGCCGGCGCACATCGCGCACGGCTCGAGCGTCACGTACAGCACCGCGTCCAGCACGCGCCAGCTGCCGAGCACGCGCGCGGCCTCGCGCAGCGCGATCATCTCCGCGTGGGCGGTCGGGTCCTGGCGCAGCTCGCGCTCGTTGTGCGCCGCCGCGAGGACCTCGCCGTCGCGCACGAGCACCGCGCCGATCGGCACGTCGTCGTGCTCCAGCGCGCGCTCGGCCTCGCGCAGCGCCAGGCGCATGAAGTAGTCGTCGCGTGGGAAGAAGCGCTCGCTCATCGTTTCGCCGCCGCGTCTGCGACTCTGCCTCCCCTCCTCGCCTCGCCGGCCCATCATCATTACTGAAAATCAGCATGTCCTTCCCGTTCCCCAGCCGTCCAAACGCTCCGCGGCCCTGTGCGCGCCGGACGCGCGCGGCACGCCGGA
>JASHYF010000456.1 GCA_030043235.1 Solirubrobacteraceae bacterium
CGCGGACGACCCCGTACTCCTCCAGCTCGCGGACGAGCCCCGCGTCGGCGTGCGTGTCCTCGAGCACTTCCTCCAGCGAGTACAACGCGCCGCTGGCGGCGCCCACGACGCTCGCCCGGCGCACGACGCCCCCCGGTCCCGCGCGGCGCGTACCCTCCCCCTCCCCGCCGTCGGCGGGGGTCCCGGAGGGTCCCCCGTAGTCGCCGCCGCGGCCAGCAGCGAGCTCCTGGCGGATCACGCGCAGCGGCAGGAACTCGTCGCGCTGCATGCGCAGGATCGTGCGCAGGCGCGCGACGTCGCCCTGCGTGTACAGGCGGTAGCCGCCGGGCGTGCGCCGCGGCGTGAGCAGCTTCTGGTCCTCCAGGTAGCGGATCTTGGAGATGGAGATGTCGGGGAACTCCTGCGCGAGCGCCTTGCAGACGGCGCCGATGGTGAGCGACTTCTGGCGCTTGGAGCGCTCCCCCTCCCCCTCGCGGGACGATGCGAGGGACGGTGGCGCGTGCTCGCCGGCGCCGGGCTCGGCCGCCGTGTCGAGCCCGGGATCCCCCTTCGCGAGCGATGCGCCGGGCACGAGCGCGTGGGCGGGTGGGCTTCCATCCTTGGCGTGCGCGGCCATCAGCGCGCGTGGTAGGTGAGCTTGTACTTGCCGATCTGCACCTCGTCGCCCTCCTCCAGGCGATGGGACTCGATGCGCGAGCGGTTGACGTAGGTGCCGTTGAGCGAGCCGCAGTCGTCGAGGTACCACTGGTCGCCGCGGCGGATCAGGAGCGCGTGGTCGCGCGAGACGGTGATGTCGTCGAGGAACACCTCGCAGTCGGGGCGCCGCCCGATGCACATGCGCTCGCCGTCGATCGCGAAGCTCTCGCCCACGCGCCCGCCGCCGGCGCGGATGACGAGCGCGGGCCCGTGCGCGGTGACCTCGCCGATCTCGAGCGGCACGAGCTCGCCGGTCTCCTCGTCGATGCGATAGGTGGCGGTGATCGATTCGCCGTTCTCCGTGCTGGCCGCCCCGCCGGCGCTCTCGCCGCGGGCGAGCAGCGCGCCGCAGCGCTGGCAGTAGTTGGCGCCCCCGTCGTTGACGAAGCCGCACTCGGTGCAGTGCCGCGCCATCGCCGCCTCCGGTCCCGGTCCTGGTCCCGTCCCCGCCTACGGCTGGGGCTCGCCGGCGGAGCGGCCGGCGAGGATGTCCGTGAGCCGCTGCACGTCCTCGCCGGTGATCTGGATGTCGCCGTCGTCGTGGTGGTGGCGCAGGCGGTTGACGAGCTCGGCGCGCAGGATGTCGATCTTGCCGTGCAGGATGCGCCGCTTGTAGGAGATCTCGGTCTCCTCCTCGGTCAGCTGGCGGATCACGTCTTTGAGTTCGGCGTCCGTCAACGAGCCAAGGTCGGGGAACGTCTCGTCCATCGGGCTCTCCTCTCGCTAGCACACGCCGGTGGCGCACCCCTGCGGGGCACGGGCCGGCCACGCGCGGCAGTATAGCCCAAAAGGTCAGGTTGAGCTTTAGATTTAGAGTGCGGGGGCAGCGGGCGGGCGGCTCGGGAGGCGCGCCGTTGGCCCAGGCCCGCCCGTGGCGCGGCCTGGGCTATGGATGCGTTTGTGCGCGCAGCTGGCGGCGGCCGGAGCGCACGTACAGGCCGCTGGCGGCGAGCGCGAGCGCGAGCCCCACGTACAGCAGCCCGTCGCCGAGCGAGCGCAGCCCGGTCATGGCGAAGAAGAGCGAGCCCATGACGGGGGCGACGGCGAGGCGCCCGGGCCAGTTGATGCGCAGCGGCACGCCGCGCGAGAGGCCGTAGCGCGCGAGCGCGAGCATCGCGAGCTCGCGCGCGGCGAGCAGCGCGAGCGCCCACCACGGCAGCAGCGCGAAGCGCCAGGCGACCGCTACGCCGGAGATCACGAGCAGCCGGTCGGTGGCGGGGTCCATGAGCGCTCCGAGGCGGCTGTACTGGCCGCTCACGCGCGCGGCGATGCCGTCGGCGTAGTCGCCCCAGCCGATCGCGGCGAACAGGATCGCCTGCGCCGCGCCCACGCCGTCGCTGCTGGTGAGGGCGACGATCAGGAACACGGGGATGAGCGCGAGCCGGAGGAAGCCGATCGCGTTGGGGAGCGTCCACGGCCGCAGCGGCTGGCCGGGCTGGGTCTGCGGCGGAGGCGGGCCGGAGCGGTCGAATCCAAGTAGGCGCAGCGGCTTCACGGGCCGCCGAGCGTATACGGCGGCCCACGAGCGCGCTGCGCGTCGGCCGGCTGCCCCGTGCTAGGGGAGAGCCCGAGCCACGCCGGCCGGGCTCACCGTCCGCGCGCTGCAAGCCCGCTCGGCCGCTCTCCCCGGTCCGGCCGAAAGCCCGAGCCGGAGCTCGGCCGCTCTCCCCGGTCCGGGCGCAGAGCCCGGGCCGGGGAGTGGACCGCTTGATCCTCGGCGACGCGGCTGCGCGCCGAGGGCCTTGCGCGCTACGGGTGCAAGACCACGTAGACGGCGCTCTGCAGCTCGACGTCGGTTACGAGGTTGCCGAGCGCCACGTTCACGTCGACCAGGTGGGTGCCCCATTCCGGCCCGAGCGTTTCGAGGATCCGTTCGCGCGTGTCGCTTTCGCTGTCGAGGTTCAGCTGCAGCCAGCTGGCCCCGTTGCGGTGCTCGCACTGCGCGGAGTACTCACCGGGCGATGCGACCCACGGCGTGGACGCCTTGGGCGCCTGCACCACCGCGCCGAGCAGGCCGGGGAACCTGCCGCCGTAGGCGTTGTACGTCGGGTAGTACGCGAGCGTCGGGCCGGCGATCGGCAGCACCTGCGCGGGAATCGTCGGGTTCACGCACAGCACCTGCGGATGTTCGACCGGTTCGGACCCGCCGCCGAGCGCCAGCAACGGGCTTTCCGGCCTGCCGAAGTCCGACGGGTTGGGCGGTTCTTTGAGGAAGCTCGAGTACGCGATCACGCAGCCGAGCTGCCCGACGAGCGAACAGCCGGGGACCGCGGTGAACGTGCCTCCCACGTCCTTGCCTTCGGGCACGATCACGTTGCCGCCGAGGATGACCGCCCCGACCAGCTGTTTGCGCAGCACGGGGTTGGTGTCGATCTGTTCTTTGATGAGCTGCTCGAGCATGGCCGAGCCCTGCGAGTGGCCGATCAGCTCGAAGCCGCGCCCGTCGTTGTAGCGGTAGAGGTATTCCTCGAACGCGGTGAGCACGCCGATGTACGCCTTGGCCGCGCCTTCCGCGGTGACGCCCCCCGGCGTCTCGATCGCGGGGATCGTCAGCTGCGGATAGATGGGCGCATACACCTTGCACACCTGCGAGAAGCGCGAGGCCTGGGCTTCGGCGATCGCGTCCTCTTCGGGATCGATTTCTTCGTTCGCGTTCTCGGTGAACTGGCTGCTCACCGTGGGATACACGTAGAAGCAGTCGATCGGCGGGTTCTTGGCCGGCTGTGCGTGTTCGACGTAGCTCGAGCCGTTGGCCTGCTCAACGGTCGTTTCCTCGCTGTTCAAGCACGGGTTGCTGGCGAGCCCCGGCCGGCACAGCCACGTCGTTGCCGACGCCGAGGCGGCGCTCGCCGCGCACGCGACGAGCGCGGCGACGCTCACCGCCACGAGCGCGAGCGCGCGCCATCCGCATGTAGCCCGCGAGGATCGTTCCATTGGATGATCCATCGTTCCCTCCTCTTCCTTGCTCACGCGGCGGTCCCCCACCCGGGCATCCGCCCTGTTGCGGGCAATTCTAGTCAAGAACATGGAGATGACGCAAACACCTTGCGGCGGGGCGCTCGGGCGCTCCTCGAGCGCGCGCACCAGCGTGCACCAGCGCCCCGGCTCGCGTTCGATCCGCCTCAGGGCAGGGCGGCCAGGCGCTCCTCGAGCGCGCGCGCGAGCGTGCACCAGCGCGCCCCGGCTCGCGCTCGATCCGCCTCAGGGCAGGGCGGCCAGGCGCTCCTCGAGCGCGCGCGCGAGCGTGCACCAGCGCGCCCCGGCTCGCGCTCGATCCGCCT
>JASHYF010000457.1 GCA_030043235.1 Solirubrobacteraceae bacterium
CCCAGCGCCGCATGCCCCGTCCGGCACCGGCGCCGAGCCCGCACGCGCGGCGTCGCTGGCCCCCGCGCATCCGCCACGCGGGCGCGCTCGCGTTCACGCTCGCGGTGCTCGGCGTGCTCGCCTCGGCCGCCTACCTCGCGCTGCAGTCGGTGTATTTCATCGGCACCAACAGCCGCGGCCTGGTGACGCTGTATGAGGGCCTGCCCTACCAGCTTCCCGGCAACCTGCACCTGTACAGCAGCCAGTACGTCTCGGGCGTGAGCGCCTCTACGCTGAGCGCCGAAAAACGGCGCGCGCTGCTCGACCACTCGCTGCGCTCGGAATCGAATGCCGCCTCGCTGATCCGCAGCCTGGAACTGGAACAGCTCGAATGAGGCACGCGCACCCCGTGACGGGGCACCGCCCTCAGCGGGGGGCCCTCCCTCCGGGAGGACCCTCCGCCGGGGAGGACCCTCCACAAGGGAGGGCAGGCAGGCAGGCAGGCAGGCGATGAACCGTCCGATCATCCGCCTGTACGGGCTTGTGGCGGCGCTGTTCGCGCTGCTCATCGCGTTCACCTCGCGCTGGACGATCTTCGAAGCCTCCTCGTTGCGGGAAGACCCGCTGAACAGGCGGACGCTGCTGCGCCAGGAGCGGATCGACCGCGGGGAGATCGTGGCCGCGGACGGCACCGTGCTCGCGCGCAGCGTACGCGGCGCGGAAGGCGTCTATCAGCGCACCTACCCGACCGGCGAACTGTTCGCGGCGCCGATCGGCTACGACTTCCTGCAGCCGGAAGATCTCGGCAGCACGGGCCTGGAGCGCTACCGCAACAAGAAACTGAGCGGCGAAGAAGCCACGACGAACCTGCAGGGCGTGCTCGACCAGCTGCAGGGCAAGGAACCGGTGGGCGACAAGGTGATCACCACGCTCGTCCCGGCGGCGCAGCGCGCGGCGAGCGCGGCGCTCGGCGAACACGACGGCGCGGTGGTGGCGCTCGAACCGCGCAGCGGCGCCGTCGAGGCGATGGTCTCGAAACCCAGCTACGACCCCAACGCGCTGAGCTCGCCCGCGCGCAGGCGCGAACAGGAACGCGAAGAACACGAAATCAACGGTGCCCCTCCCACCAAGTCGAGCGTGAACCGGGTCACCCAGTACGGCTACGCCCCCGGCTCTACGTTCAAGATCGTGACCGCCACAGCCGCGTTCGACACCGGCGCTTACACGCCGGAATCGATGGTCGAAGGGCCCGACGGCCTGCTCGTCTCGGGCGTGCCGCTGCACAACGACAACGACGCGAGCTTCGCAGGAGTGACGCTGACCTACGCGCTCGCGCACTCGATCAACACCGTGTGGGCGCAGGTCGCCGAGCACGTGGGCAAGGCGACGCTGGGGCGCTACATGGAACGCTTCGGCTTCGATCGCAAGCCGCGGCTGGACTACCCCGCGGATGAGATGTCGGCCAGCGGCGAGCACGAAGGCGAAGCGATCGTCGCGCCCACCAGCCCCCTGGTCGATGTCGGTCGCCTGGGCATCGGCCAGGACAAACTGCAGGTCACGCCGCTGCAGATGGCGGAGGTCGCCGCCGCGGTGGCCGACGGCGGCAAGCTGATGGTTCCGCACCTGACCTCGCGCATCGTGGACGCCGAAGGCGCGACCGTGCAGAGGATCTCCCCGCGCGTGCAATCGGTCGTGATGAAGCCCTCCACGGCGGGCGAGGTGAGGACGATGATGGAAGCGGTCGTCAACGAAGGCACGGGCACGGCCGCGCAGATCCCGGGCATCCAGGTGGCGGGCAAGACCGGCACCGCGCAGACGCAGTACGGCGACGCGATCAACAACGTGTGGTTCATCGCCTTCGCCCCGGCCGCAGACCCGCGCGTCGCGCTCGCGGTGACGCTGCAGGCGGTGCCCGGAGAAGGGGCGACGTACGCTGCGCCCGTCGCCCGCGCCGTGATCGAAAGCCTGCTGAGGCCTGCGCCGTGATCGAGCCACAGACGCTCATCGACGGCCGCTACAGGGTGATCTCGCGCGTCGGCTCGGGCGGCATGGCGGACGTGTACCTCGCCCACGACGAGCAGCTCGGCAGGCAGGTCGCGGTGAAGGTGCTGCACCACCACTTCTCCGAAGACCACGAGTTCGTCGAGCGCTTCCGCCGCGAGGCCTCCAGCGCGGCGGCGCTGTCGCACCCGAACATCGTGGCGATCTTCGATCGCGGCGAGTGGAACGGCACGTACTACATCGCCATGGAGTACGTCGCCGGCCGCTCGCTGAAGACGATCGTGCGCGAACAGGGCGCGCTGGATCCGGCGAGCGCGATCGACGTCACCGTGCAGATCCTGCGCGCCGCGCGCTTCGCGCACAGGCGCGGGGTCATCCACCGCGACCTGAAGCCCCACAACGTGATCCTCGACGAGGAGGGTCGCGCGCGCGTGACGGACTTCGGCATCGCCCGCGCGGGCGCCTCGGACATGACGCTCACGGGCTCGATCATGGGCACCGCCCAGTACCTCTCTCCCGAGCAGGCGCAGGGGCTTGCGGTGAGCGCGGCCTCCGACCTTTACTCGATTGGGGTGATCCTGTACGAGCTCTTGACGGGCGTGGTGCCGTTCGAGGGCGAGACGGCGGTGGCGATCGCCTTCAAGCAGGTCTCCGCCGAGCCCTACCCGCCGAGCGCGATCAACCCCGCGCTGCCCGCCTCGCTGGATGCGGTCGTGCTGCGCGCGCTCGCCAAGGACCCCGCGCAGCGTTACGCCGACGCGGATGAGCTGATCGCGGCGCTGGAGGCCGAGCGCCGGGCGCTGCCGGCGCTCTCCTCCGCCACCGCGGCGACCGTGGTGGACGGTCATGCCGTCCGCGCCTACACGCCGCCGCCCGCCGGGGGAGCCGGCTCGCTGCTGCTCGCGCAGCCGCCGAGCGCTCGCCCC
>JASHYF010000458.1 GCA_030043235.1 Solirubrobacteraceae bacterium
CCGGCAAGCTCACCCTCGCGCACGTGCGCCCGGGCGAGCTCCATCCCCTCCACGCCATCACCCCGCACGTGCTCGCCGAGGAGCGCGAAGCCTCGCTGCAGCTGCTCGAGCGCGAGCGCGCCGATTCACATGTGCAGGCAGAGCTCGTGAGCGTCGTCGCCGCGAGCCCCGGCGCGGGCCTTCATCGCCAGGCCGAAGAGCAGGACGCCGATCTGCTCGTCGTGGGCTCTTGCGCGCACAGCGCCATCGGGCGGGCGATGCTCGGCGACGACACGCGCGCGGCGCTCAACGGCGCCCCCTGCGCGGTCGCCATCGCCGCGCGCGGCTTCAGCGCCTACCCGGCGCCGATCGCCAAGGTGGGCGTCGCGTACAACGGCTCGCCCGAGAGCCGCCGGGCGGTTGCGAAGGCGATCGAGCTCGCGCAGCCGACGCACGCGTCCGTCACCGCGCTCGAGGTCGTCACCATTCCCACCTACGCGTTCACCGGCGTGATGGCGCCCGCGATGGGCGAGAGCATCGACCTGATGATCTCCGACGCGGAAAAGCGCATGGGCGAGATGCCAGGGGTGGAGGGACGCGCCGTGTACGGGCTCGCGGGCGAGGAGCTGGCCGCCTTCGGCCAAGACGTGGACCTGCTGGTCGTCGGCTCGCGCGGGTACGGCCCGGTGCGACGGCTCGTGCTCGGCAGCACCTCCGACTACCTCGAGCGCCACGCGCGCTGCTCGCTGCTCGTGCTCCCGCGCCCCGCCGAGGAGCCGCAGGACGCCACCGCCGCGTGAACGCGGGCGGGGGCCCTCCAGAGGAAGGCCCCCGCCCCAGTCAGGACAGCCTCCGCGCGCCTACCAGTTGATCGGCGCCGGCGGTGTCGCTGTGATTTCGACCTTGTTGCCCGGCCCCGACGTGGTGGCCGTGAGCACCGGGCCGAGCAGGCCGCATTCGCCGAACGGCGGCAGCGTCACTTCCGCTTTGAAGGCGAAGCTGCCGACGGCGAGCTCGTTCGTGGGCTCGGAGATGCTCAGCGGCAGGTCGATCGGTTCGACCGTTTTGCAGCCGATCGGGAGGGTGAGCAGCCCGATCTTGATGGCCTTGACGAGCTCGTCGGCCTTGCCTTCGGCGCTCTCCGACACTTCGTTGCCGTATTCGCTGAAGGCGAACGTGCCCGTGGCCGGGCCCGTGGGCGTCAGCGCACCGCTCACCGTCACCGGCACCAGCCCGACGAGGAACGTCTGTTCCATCGGCGGGATGCTCAGTTCGGAGGTCAGCGCCCCGGTCGTCGCGTTGGCTTCCGCGGTCAGCGTCGAGCCGGCCGGGAGGTCCTCGGAGATGCCAGATTTCTCGGTCACCTTGCCGCTCAGCGACCATTTCTCGAGCTTGATGATCAGGTCGCCCGTCTCCGGCGCCGTGCGCGCGTTCGCGGGCAGCGCGTCGCCCGGTTCGTGCTCGCCGCACGTGCTCGGCGCCGCCTTGCCGGCGACGCGTTCTTCGATCCACTTGATCGCCGCGGACGCGCCCAGCGGGTCGGTGAACAGGTGATCGCCCGAGTACAGCTGGAAGTCGTCGGTGACTCCCAGTTTGCACCAGTCGTAGTGCAGGTTCACGTCCTGTGCCACCGGCACGAACTCGTCTTCCAGGCCGTGGAAGTGGTACACGGGCGCGTCGACCGCCTTGTCGTCGAGCGACTGTTCTTCGAGCACGCGCTTGAACGTCGGTTCTGATTTTTCCAGTTCTTCGAGCGTCTCGTGATTGCCGGTGAGTTCGCGGAAGTTCGTGCCGCGCAGCGTCTCGATCAACTGCACCGCGCACTCGCTCAGCGCGTCGCTCACGGCCTCTTCGCCGGCCGCGGTCAGCGTCCCGAGTTTGAGTTCGGGGTAGGCCGCCTGCAGGCCGATCGCCGAGAGGATCGTCAGCCCCGACCCCACCGATTCGCCGCTGAAGGCGCCGAATTCCTCCAGGTTCGCGGGCACGCCGCCGGCGACGATGCCCGACAGCTTCACGTTGGAGGCATAGCTCGACTGGATCTCGCCGGCCCAGCCGACCGCCTGGCCGCCCTGCGAGTAGCCCCACGCGTACGTGGGGTCGCTTTCGGTGAGGCCCGATCCGGGGATCTGCCGCGCCGCGCGCACGATGTCCAGCACCGCCTGGCCCTCCGCCTTCCCGGCCGTGTAGGTGGGGATCGCGCCGTTGGTGTAGCCCTGGTAGTCGGTCACGTCCACCGCGTATCCCGCTTTGAGCGAGTCGATGATCGCCGCGCCGTCGTACTCGGTGCCGTTCACGAGCTGCTTGGACGGCGCGCACTTGGATGCGATGCCCTGCGTGCCGATGCCCACCGTCACGACCGGCCGCGAGCCTTTGCCGGTCCACTTGGCCGTCGGCACGATCACCGTGCCGGTCACGTAATCGGGTTCGCCGCGCTGTGCGGTCGACTGATACAGCACCGTCCACGCTTTGTTCGCCGGCAGCGACACCTGCAGGTTCACCGTCGCCGGCCGGTAGCGGACCAATTCGCCGGCGACGCCGGTCGGGGTTTCGCTCGGCGGCGTGTAGAACGCCGAGCCTTCCGGTCCTTCAACGGGCGCCGCCGAGGCCGATGAGACCATCGCCAACGCGAGCACGGCCGCGAGCGCGAGCACGGCCCGCGCCATTCCCCTGAGACTTGACACTGCGATCCCCTCTCCTTTAAGTTTGTAACACCGTCGTACCTGTTTGGCGCGCAAATGTAGCACGGCCTGATCTCTTTGTACATCGCCGCTTACGCGTCTCAAAGTCGCACGCCGGCGGCTATCGTGGAGCGCGCACCGATGCCCCCTGCGAAGTCCCCTGCCCCTGCGCCAGCAGGCCAAGCGCCACGGCGCTACCGGGGCCTGAGCGTCGCCGAGCGTCGTGCGCAGAGGCGCGAGCGGCTGCTCGAGGCCGGCCTCGAGCTGTTCGGAACGGAGGGATACGCGAGCAGCTCGATCCGCGCGGTCAGCGCCGCGGCGTCGCTGAACTCGCGCTACTTCTACGAGTCCTTCACGAGCAGGGAGGACCTGCTCTACCACGTCTACCAGCGCGCCGTCCGCGACGTCGCCCTCGCTGTGATCGAGGCGACCGCGGGGGCGCACACGGTCGAGGAGCAGGCGCGCGCGGGGCTGCGGGCGTCGTGGGAGGTGTACACCGAGGATCCGCGCAAGGCGCGCGTGATCGTGCTCGAGGTCGTCGGCGTGAGCGAGCGCCTGGAACGCGTGCGCCGCGAGAACAGGCACGCGTTCGCGGACATCCTCGTGCGCAACGCCATGTCGCTCGCCGCCGAGGACGTTCAGCTGCGCATGGACCCCGTGCTGACGGCGCGCTCGCTGATCGGCGCGGCGATGGAGGTGCTGGTCGACTGGATCCACGGCGACGTGGACGCCTCCAAAGAGGAGATCGTCGAGCACCTCACCAACATGTACACGGCGGTCGCGCAAGCGGCCATCGTGCCCGCGCGCTAGCACGCCCGCCGGGTGTAGCCGGCTGGGTGCGCGGGTCCGACTATGCACCTAATCAGGTGCATCATGCGCCGAAATTGACGC
The DNA here is from genome assembly GCA_030043235.1 of Solirubrobacteraceae bacterium. Classification (GTDB taxonomy): domain Bacteria; phylum Actinomycetota; class Thermoleophilia; order Solirubrobacterales; family Solirubrobacteraceae; genus Palsa-744. The sequence goes on from JASHYF010000458.1 coordinate 3,549, forward strand.
ATCGAAAACCTGGGAGGAAAGCCTCGGAAGAGGTCGCGGGCGCGGCTGGCGCGAGCCGGCGGCGCTCACAGGTCGAATGGGCCCATCGTGGCGAGATAGCGCCGCAGCAGCGGATTGGAGAACCGCCAGTCGGCGCGGGCCCTGCTTTCGATGATCGCCGCATCCCGGAGCGCCTCGAGGGCGCGCCGAACGCCGCCCCGCGGCAGGCGGGTGTAGACCGGCTCGCCGCGCGCGAGGCGCTCGGCCACGACGAGGCCGAGCTTGTGCAGCCGGCGGATCCGCTCGACCGTCTGCTCGTGGACGGCGCGGTCGACGGCGAGCGCCGCGAGCAGTCCCTGCTCCACGACTCCGAGATCCACCAGCGTACTCCCGAGTTCGATCGTCGTCAGGTGCGACTTCTGTGCGATCAGCATCGTCGTGCGGGGATGCAGCTCGCCGTAGTCGACGATCCTCGACAGCGCGCCGGTCTCGATCGAGCAGTCGTCGGCGGCGAAGCGCTCGGCCAGCCCCCTCTCCCATGCGTCGCGCTCGATTGGACGCAGGTCGTGGAAGCCGCCGAACTGGTGCAGCGCGCGGTGGGCAGGGGTGAACAGGTCGCGCATGAGGTGCTCGAGGCTCCCCGCGAACAGATAGCTGACGGCGCCCGAGCGCTGGAAGATCGCGCGCATGCGCTTGGTCAGCCGGTCGGCGTCGCCGTAGGGCTGCTGGGGGCTGGCGATCTCCTGGAACTCGTCGAAGAACACCACCATCTCCTTGCCGTCTGCGGCGGCGATGCGCGCAGGAAGCGCGAGCGCATAATCGAGGTAGCCGTCCGGGTCGCGGGCTGCGAGCCCCGGCCTGAAAGCTATCTCGAGCTCCTCGCCGAGCTGAGTCTTGGACCTCACCACCGCCGAGGTCTGCAGCGCGTCCGCTACGAACCTCCCCGCGCGGCGCGTCTGGTGCATCACCCGCCGCAACGCGGAGCGGTTGGCGATCGTGCCCGCGACCAGCGCCTCTGCCAGCTCCGGGGCCGTGGCGATCCTGAACAGGTCCACCGCGGCCGTATAGAAGCCACGCCTTCCCAGGCGGCCGAGAACAGCGTCGCACACGCTGGTCTTGCCCGTCCTGCGGGGGCCGGCCAGCACGACGCTCGATCCACCTGCGAGCGTGGCGGCGATCTCCCGCACGTCCGACTCGCGTCCGATCATCTGGCTGGCTGGTATCGGCTGGTCGGTGGGGAATAGGTCGCTGCTCCGCTGCCGGCTCACCCCCACAGTATATGCACCGAAACCGGCGCATCATGCGCCAGTTTTGACGCATTGCGCTTTTGGAGAAGCACGACGGCGATCGGCGATCCGCGGCGTGGGCGCGCGCGCACGCACGCCTCGGAGCACCACGGCGATCGGCGATCCGCGGCGTGGGCGCGCGCGCACGCACGCCTCGGACATAATCCCCGCCGATGAGGGCCATCCAGATCGTCGAGGAGTCGGGTCCAGACAGCGCGCTCGAGCTCGTCGAGCTGCCCGAGCCCGATCCCGCGCACCCGCTCGGGCGGGCGGGGCCCGGGCGGGTGGGGGCCGAGTCAAGCGTGGTGGTGGAGGTGCACGCCGCCGGCGTGTCCTTCCCCGAGCTGCTGCAGACCCGGGGTCTCTACCAGCTGAAACCGCCGCTTCCGTTCGTGCCGGGCAGCGAGGTGGCGGGCATCGTGCGCAGCGCCCCGGCGGGCGCGCAGGTCAGCGAGGGCGAGCGCGTGTCGGCGTTCTGCGCACTCGGCGGCTTCGCCGAGACGGCCGTCGCGCCCGAGTTCTTCGCGTTCCCGCTCTCGCCCAAGCTCGACTTCGCCCAGGGCGCCGGGCTGATCCTCAACTACCACACCGCGTACTTCGCGCTGCTGCTGCGCGGGCGCGTGAAGGAGGGCGAGACGGTGCTCGTGCACGGGGCGGCCGGCGGCGTGGGCACCGCCGCCCTGCAGGTCGCGCGCGGGCTCGGCGCGAAGACGATCGCGCTCGTCTCCAGCGAGGCCAAGCGCGCGGTCGCGCGAGAGGCGGGCGCCGGGGAGGCGCTGCTGCTGGGCGAGGGCTGGAAGGACGAGGTGCTCGAGCTCTCCGGCGGCGGCGTGGACGTCGTGCTCGACCCGGTCGGCGGAGATCGCTTCACCGACAGCCTGCGCGCGCTGCGCGAGGGGGGGCGCCTGGTCGTCGTGGGCTTCACCGGCGGGTCGATTCCCGAGGTGCGCGTCAACCGGCTGCTCTTGAAGAACACCGAGGTCGTCGGCGCGGGGTGGGGCGCATACGTGATGAGCAAGCCACAGCTCAACCGCGAGATCGGAGCCGCCGTCAATCGCCTCGTGGACGAAGGCTTCGTCGCGCCGATCGTCGGTGGGCGCTTTCCGCTGGAGCGCGCCGCCGACGCGCTGAAGGCGCTCGAGGAGCGCCGCGCCACCGGCAAGCTCGTGCTGGACGTGCGTCCCGCCTGACGCCGCCGCCTGACGCGGCCGCCTGACGCGGCCGCCTGCTCGTCCACGTGCCTCGGCTGCGCGGCGGCCCGCTCGAGTCCTCGCGCCACTGGGGCTACCCCCACCATCGGGCCGGGAGCAGGCCCCCCGGCACTCGGTGGCGGGCCGTATAGACAATGGCGCGCGCGGCGTCGAAGATCACGTCTGCATGAGCGCCGTGGTCCC
>JASHYF010000459.1 GCA_030043235.1 Solirubrobacteraceae bacterium
GGCAACCCGTCGGTGGCGAAGGCGTGCGGGCTGGCGAAGCTCGTGCTGCAGAAGCCCGGCGTGGAGGAGGTCGCGGTGATGATGTCGATCGTGTCGAACACGCGCGTGGACATCGTCGCGCGCGGCGTGATCAAAGCGTGCCTCGAGCTCGGCCACGACCCGGCGGAGAAGATCGCGATCTTCCGCATCCCCGGCGCGTGGGAGGAGGAGGGCTTCAAGATCCTCGAGCGCTACGGCGTGGAGTACGCCGACCGCAGCGTCTCTCTCAACGAGGCCGCGCGGCGTGCGGTCGAGCGGATCAGCGCACCCGGGGCGGCGGCGTGATGCGGCTGTCTCTCGACGAATGCTGTATATCTATAGTTATACGGAGTTCGCGAGGCAATACGCGCCCAGCGCTCGACCGTAACGCCATGGTGAGACAGGCGCCGCCGCGGGCGCCAACCCACGCGCGGAGGTCGCTCGCGTACCCAAAGGGCATGCCATGTCGATCCTGATCGACGCGGACACGACGTTCATCGTCCAGGGCATCACCGGCCGCGAGGCGGTGAACCTCACGCGCGAGTGCCTCGACTACGGCGCCGGCGCGAAGATCGTTGGCGGGGTGACCCCCGGCCGTCTCGGCCGCGAGGTCCACGGCGTGCCGGTGTTCGACACGGTCGCCCAGGCGATCGCCCACCACGGGGCTCCGATCTACGGCTCGGTCGTGACCGTGCCTCCTGCGTTCACCAAGGACGCGGTGTTCGAGGCGATCGAGAACGGCGTGAAGCTGGTGGTGATCGTCACCGAGCGCATCCCCCGCCGCGACGTCGCGCAGATGGTCGAGCTGGCGGCGCTGCGCGGGGCGCGCATCATCGGCCCCAACTGCCTGGGGGTCATCGTGCCGGACGTGATCAAGATGGGCGGCATCGGCGGCCCGGCCAAAAACGCCGCCCAGGCCTACAAACCGGGCCCGGTCGGCGTGATCTCGCGCTCGGGCGGGATGACGACGGAGATGTCCTCCACGCTGTCCGCCGCCGGGCTGGGACAGTCCACCGCGGTGTCGATCGGCGGCGATGCGATCATCGGCTCCACCTACGCCGAGCTGATGCCGCTGTTCGAGGCCGACGAGCAGACGCGGGGGATCGTCATCTACACGGAGCCGGGCGGGCGCATGGAGGCCGAGCTCGCGCGCTGGGTCACAGACAACGAATCTCGCCTTCCGATCGTGGCGTTCATGGCCGGGCGCTTCATGGACGAGATGCCGGGCATGAGCTTCGGGCACGCGGGCACGATCGTGGAAGGCATCCAGGACACCGCCTCGGAGAAGATCGCGCGCCTGGCGCAGGCGGGCATCGCGGTGGCGGAGCGCATCGAGGACATCCCGGAGATGATCCGCGAGAAGGCGGCCCTGTGATGCGCAAGGACGGCATGTTCATCGCCGTGGAAGTAGACGACGCGATCGCCTCCGACGGGGAGATCGCCAAGAGGCTCGCGGAGGTCTGCCCCGTGGACATCTTCGCGGCCGTGGACGGCCACGTGGAGATCGTCGAGAAGAACCTCGACGAGTGCGTGCTCTGCCGGCTGTGCCTCGACGCCACCGATTCGGATCCCACCCATCCGTCTCCAGTGCGCGTGCTCAAGCTCTACGACGGCGAATCGGCCCTGTAGGCCGGGGGCCCCGAGGCTATGCCGCGAAGCTGCTTCGTCCGCGCGACAGCCGCTCCGTCCGCGCGACAGCCCGCCCCGTCCGCGCGACAGCCGCTCCGTCCGCGCGACAGCCGCTCCGTCCGCGCGACAGCCGCTCCGTCCGCGCGACAGCCGCTCCGTCCGCGCGACAGGCCGCCCCGTCCGCGCGACAGGCCGCTCCGTCCACTATCTTGGAGGCGAGCGCTGTGAACGAGAACTTCTCGCTGATCGTCATGTGCCTGTGCCTGCTCGCCTCGCTGGCGTTCCTGGCCGAGCAGCTCACCTCATACCACTGACGGCTACGCGTGCCTGCGCGCCTTGGGCGTGCGTTCGCGCTCCTGCTGGCGTTCGACCACGTTGACGATCAGGCGCATGATCTGCTCGGGGCCCGAGGCCTTGGCCTGGCCGTAGGTGAACGCCTCGATCCAGTCCGCGATCTTGCCTTCGCGGGCCATCACGTTGAAGAACTCGCGGCGCATGTCCACGCGCACGCGTGCGTCCGCGGCGGGGCCCTTGGTGACCTTCGCGCCGGGCATCTCCAGGCGAAAGTGCTGCACGTCCCCCCTGCCCCGCAGTTCGACCCCGACGACCAGCTTCATCGGCTCCAGCGCCGGCACTTCGCCGACGAACCTGCGGCTCGCCAGCTCGATCAGCGCCTTCGCGTCTTCGGCCATGTGCTCCTCCCCTCCGGGCCCGTGGCGGCCCCCCGGGCTGTAGTGTCAGATCTTATGGCGCTGCAGGAGCTTGCGCCCGATCACCATGCGCTGGATCTCCGAGGTGCCCTCTCCGATCAGCAGAAGCGGCGCGTCGCGATACAGCCGCTCGATCTCGTACTCCTTCGAGTATCCGTAGCCGCCGTGGATGCGGAAGGACTCCTCCACGCAGAAGCGGCCCGCCTCCGAGGCGAACAGCTTGGCCATCCCCGCCTCCAGGTCCGAGCGCTCGCCCGCGTCCTTCAGGCGCGCCGCCCGCAGCGTCAACAGGCGCGCGGCCTCCACCTGCGTGGCCATGTCGGCGAGCTTGAACTGGATCGCCTGGTGCTCTGAGATCGGCCGGCCGAACGTCTTGCGCTCCTGCGAGTAGCGCAGCGCGAGCTCGAGCGCACGCTGGGCGATGCCGACGCCGCGCGCGGCCACGTTCACGCGCCCCACCTCCAGCGCGTCCATCATCTGCACGAAGCCCTTGCCCAGCCCTTCCCGCTCGCCGCCGAGGATGTTCTCGGCCGGGCAGCGGTAGCCGTCGAACACGAGCTCGGTGGACTCGACGCCCTTGTAGCCGAGCTTCTTGATCTTCGGCGGCACGTTCAACCCCGCGTACGGCCCGGTGTTCTCGCTCGCTCCGGGCTCCTTCTCGGTGATGAAGCACGTGAAGCCCTTGTGTCGCGGCTCGGCGTCGGGGTCGGTCTTGACGAGCACGAACACGAGCGCCGAGAGCAGCCCGTTGGTCACCCACATCTTCTGGCCGTTGATCTCATACGAGCCGTCGCCGAGCTTCTTGGCGGACGTTTTGATCGCCTGCACGTCCGAGCCGAGCTCCGGCTCGGACAGCGAGAAGGCCGCGCGGATCTCGCCGGTGGCCATGCGCGGCAGGTACTTCTGCTTCTGCTCCTCGTTGCCGAACTTCATCAGCAGGTAGGAGCCGATGAAGTGGGTGTTGATGACGCCGGAGATCGAGATCCAGCCGCGCGAGATCTCCTCCACGATCATCGCGTACGTCGTCAGGTCGAGGCCCATGCCGCCGTACTCCTCGGGGATCGTCACCCCGAACAGCCCCAGCTCCTTCATCTGCTCGACGATCGGCTCGGGGAATGCGTCCTCGTGGTCGTAGTGCTCGGCGTTGGGCAGGATCTGCTCGTCGGCGAACTGGCGCACCATCTCGGTGATCGCCTTCTGCTCGTCGGTCTTCTCGGTGTACTGGGGGGCGGCCACGGCCATCTGTTCAGCGCTCCGGGTGGGCTTTGACTGGTCTCGGCGTGTTGCCAAACACAGCTAGGTTTGCTGATTTGGGTTTGCTTTCGTAGAGAATACCGGCGTGAACTTCGCCCGCGACGTGGTGGACGCGAGCCCGGCGAGGCGGCGTGCGCTTGTCGAGCTGGCCCGCGACGGCGCTCGCCACGAGTGGAGCTTCGGCGAGCTGGCCGAACGCTCGGCACGCCTCGCGGGCTCGCTGCAGCGCCTGGGCGCCGGCCGCGGTGAGGTGGTGATGACGCTGATTGGCAACCGCCCCGAATGGGTGCTGGGAATGCTCGCGTGCTTTCGCACCGGCGCGGTCGTGCTGCCGTGCACGGAGCAGCTGCGCGCGAAGGACCTGCGCCTGCGCATCGACGTCGCCCGCCCGGCGCTGATCCTCGCGGACGAGCGCAACCGCGGCGAGCTGGAGGCGGCGCTGGACGAGCCATCCGCGACGGCCGCGGCGCAAGCGGCGGGCGCCGGGACGACTCGTGCGCTCGGGTCCGCCGCGTCCCGCCCGAGCGTGGCGTACGTGCCCGACGAGAGCCTGTTCGCCGCCGAGCCCGTGCCCGCGATCGAGCTGGACGAGCGCGACCCGTGCCTGATCACGTTCACCAGCGGCACCGCCGGCGAGCCCAAGGCCGTCGTGCACGCCCAGCGCTACCTGACGGGCCAGCGCGTGCAGGCCGAGCACTGGCTGGGCGCGCGCGCGGGAGAGCTCGTGTGGTGCACGGCCGCGAGCGGCTGGTCGAAGTCGGCGCGCAACGTGTTCATCGCGCCGTGGCTGTCCGGGGCCGCGGCGCTGCTGCACGACGCGCGCTTCGAGGCGCACGAGCGCCTGGAGCTGCTGGCGCGCGAGCGCGTGAACGTGCTGTGCATGGCGCCCACCGAGTACCGCGTGATCGCCAAGCGCGCCACGCTGCGTCCGCTGGCGGAGCTGCGCGGGATGGTCGCCGCGGGCGAGGCGCTCAACCCGGAGGTGCTGCACGCGTGGCGTGAGGTCACCGGCCTGGAGATCCGCGACGGCTACGGCCAGACGGAGACCGGCCAGACGACCGGCACGCCGCTGAACGCGCGCGCGCGGCCGGGCTCGATGGGCAGGGCGCTGCCGGGCATGCGGCTGAGCGTGCGCGATGGTGAGCTGACGGTCGACCCGGCGAGCGTGCCCACGTTCTTCCTCGGCTACCTCGGCGAGCGCGTCGCGCACGAGCCGGGCGGCGCATGGCGCATCGAGGACCGCGGATCCGATCGCGCTGCTCCGTGGCACACCGGCGACAGGGTCGGCGAAGACGAGGACGGCTGGCTGTACTTCGAGGGCCGCGCCGACGACGTGATCGTGTCTGCCGGCTACCGCATCGGCCCGTTCGAGGTCGAGTCCGCGCTCGTCTCGCACCCGGCCGTCGCCGAGGCCGCGGCCGTGGCCGCCCCGGACGAGGAGCGCGGGGCGGTCGTGCGCGCGGTGGTGGTGCTCCGCGACGGCGGCTACGTTCCCTCGCCCGAGCTCGTGCGGGAGCTGCAGGAGCACGTCAAGCGGGAGACCGCCCCCTACAAGTACCCCCGCATCATCGACTTCGCCGCGGAGCTGCCGAAGACCGCCAGTGGCAAGGTCAAGCGCGCGCAGCTCCGCGGCTAGGCGAGAACGGCCGTCAGGCGGCCACCAGCTCCACGCCGGCCGCAGCCTCACTCGGCTGCTCCTCCTCGAGCTCCTGCGACGTCGAGGCGGGGGGACGCAGCACCACGAACGCCGCGAGTACGCCCACGGCCACGCACACCGCGGCGACCAAATACGCGAGGTGGTAGCCGCCGGTGAGCGACGCGAGCAGCGGGTGACCGGCCGCGCTCAACGCTTTCGCATGGTCGGTCGCGACCGTGCCGAGCGCGGCCAGGCCGATCGCGCCGAACAGCTGCACCGAGACGTTGATGATCCCCGACGCGAGGCCAGCGTCGCGCGCCGGCGCGTCGGACATCCCGAGCGTCAGCAGCGGCAGGAACGACGCGCCCGCGCCGAGGCCGAGGGTCAGGAAGGCGAAGAACAGGCCGGGGAAGTAGCTCGCGTGAATGCCCTGCGCCGCCAGCAGCAGCAGGCCGGCGATGATCCCTGCCAGCCCCGTCGCAAGCGTCTGCACCGCGCCGAAGCGTTCGACCGCGCGGGCCGCGACCCCCAGCGACATGGTCGCGATCGCGACCGTCAGCGGCATGAACGCGAGGCCGGTGTCGATCGCGTCGTAGCCGAGCACGTGCTCGAGGTACAGCGAGCCGAGGAAGAACGCCGAGTACATGCCGGTGACGAGCAGGCCGCGAACGAGGCTCGAGCCCATCAGCATGCGCAGCCGCAGGACGCGCAGCGG
>JASHYF010000051.1 GCA_030043235.1 Solirubrobacteraceae bacterium
CTGCGCCAACGTCGTGGTTGTCACGCGGATCGCCGATCAGCGCAACATCGCCCGCGGAAGACAGCGCGACAGCAGCTCCAAAGAGGCCGCTGAACGCCCCGATCTCGTCATTGCCCTGCAGCTCGGCGCCGGCCGTGTTCCAGCTCTGGCCGGATTGTGTGAACAGCCACGCCGCACCGAGACCAGCTTCTAGGTCGCCGCCGATCAACGCAGCGTCTGCACTCCCCGAGAGTGACGCACTCTCCCCAGCCCGCCCCTTTTCGACCACGCCCTCAGCGGGCTCGCCGCGCAGCTCAGTGCCCGGCTGCGTCCAGGTCGACCCAGACCGCGTGTAGACCCATGCGGCCCCCTCGTTGGGGGCTACCGAGCAGACGTATCCTGCACGTTCATCTCCACCGATCAGCGCGGTGTCGCCATCGGCCGAGAGAGCAACCCCCGTCGCGAACTCCGTTCGGAAAGCGCACCGGGATCCTTCTGGCCCCTCGGCTCCCGAACCGTCTTCTTCTAGAAACTCGGGCCCCGGGATCACCCCGCCCTGCTGAGGCCACGCTTCGCCCGAGCGCGTAAACACCCACGCGGCACCGTGGGGGGCGTATTCCGGAGCGTCTGGCTGGTCTTCCGGAGCGCCGACGAGCGCGGTGCTGCCATCTGCCGAGAGCGCCACGCTGTAGCCGAACTCGCCCGCCCCATTCTCTTCGGAGGGTTTGAGTTCGGCCTGCTCGGTCCAGCTTTCGCCCGCACGCCGGTAGACCCACGCGACACCGGTGTCGCTATTCGCAGCCGGGGCGCCGACCAACGCCGTGTCCCCGTCGGAGGACACCGCGACGCTCACTCCGGCGGCGAGAGTCGCCGTCTGAGTCCACGTAGACCCCGATCGCGTGAACACGAACGTGCCGCTGCCGCTGGCGATGAGCGCTGTGGAGCCATCGCCGGAGAGCGCGAGACCTTCACCGGCCGGAAGCGTCGCCTGCTGGACCCAGGCAGAGCCAGAGCCCCCGAACACGTACGTCCCTTCCACGCCACCGATCAGGGCCGTTTCGCCATCGCCAGCCAGCGCGACGTGACCGCCAACTTCGCCATCGCCGATCTCTCCTCGAACGGTGAGCTTCGAACCCTGCTGGACCAGTTCCTCGCCGCGCGCGCACGGAGCCATCGCCAGCGCAAGCGCCACGGCCCACACCAACACAGCGCCCACGCACACCACCGATACCCTCCATGGCCGAGACTCCCCGCCCGCCTTCGCCACCGGCGCCCGACGTCCGCCTACAGTTGCGTGTCCAGCCACACCCGACATCTCAGGCTCCCTTCCAAGACCACCAAGGGAATGCACCCGGCGTCAATGCCCTTTCCTCCACCCCCAGGCCCGCCGACCCGTGACGGCTATCCTACACCCGCACAGGCATCGGGGTCGCTCTGGGCACACCGCCGGAGCGTATGGCGCATGGGGCTCGCGGCCTTGGCGCTGGCGCTGGTCGGCACGGCCGGTGAGGCAGCCGGGTATTCACCCGGCTGCGGCCGGATCCCGATCGTCTACGGGATTCCGCCGTGGGGCTTTCACACCGGTCCACCCATCGGCGAGACGGGCAGCTACGCTCGCGGCCACGGCGAGATCGATCTCGAAGCGAGCACCGTCTCCGGCATCCTGTGTCAGGAAAGCCGCGGCCGAGACCGGCCAACCCGTGCGATCACGATGACGGTCGAACACCATCTCGTCTACCACTCGCACTACGCGGTGATGTGGGGTTTCCCCGGGAACATCATGAAGATCATCATCCGCGTGCGGGCCAGCAACGATCCGAAATGCAAGGTGGGAACCCTCGGACGCGCGACCCTGTTCGCGAGCTACAACGGTGTTCGCAGCGACAGCGTCGAGTTCTTCTTCCCGTCCGCGTGCAGGGATCAGGACCACCTCTACCACGGAACGCAGGTCGATAACCAGGTCCCGCCGCTGTAGTGAAGAATCGGTGGCCTCCCGGCGGCGGTGGGTGCTACGTCTGTGCCGGCTGACTCGTCAGGCGCGATCCGCACCACGGACTCGCGACGAGCGGCTCGTGCGTAGAGCGCTCGTCGCGTTGAAGGACCGCGGAGCGGCCGCCAATCGTGCGGCCGTCAAGGCCCGTCGAAGCTCACCTCGACGTTCTCCTCGCGCACGCGCTCCTCGACCTCCGCGGAGGAGGTGAGCGCGCGCCGGTCGGCGTCGACGAGCGGGTCGGAGAAGAAGCTGCGCGGCCACAGCTTGCGCGCTTTCACGACGTTCGCCTCGGCGGCGATCAGTGTCAGCTGTGCGCCCAGATACAGCCAGGCGAGCAGGCCGAGCACGGCGGCGAACACGCCGTACAGCGGTCCGGTGTGCTTGAGCTCGTGATTGACATAGAGGCCGCCGAGCCCTTGGAGCAGCGCCCAGAAGATCGCGGCGAGGATCGCGCCGGGGAGCAGCTCGCGCCAGGACAGCTCGACGGCCGTCAGCAGCTTGAACGCGCACAGGAAGAGCGCGAGGTTGAACGGGAACGCGACGAGCAGCCCGGCGAGCACCAGCGGCGCGGAATGGCTGCCGGAGCCGACATAGCCGCCGGCGGTCGTCGCGACGATCGACAGCGTGCCGAGGATCGCTAGCAGACGCAGGCTGCGCAGCCGTGAGGACAGCCAGTTGGGTCGCTGCTTGAACGGCACGTGCCAGATGCGGTTGAAGGCGTTCTGCGTGGCGCCGGTGATGCCCATCCCTGCGAGCAGCGAGCCGACCACGCCGATCACCAGCCCGAGGATGCTGCCTTTCAGCGGCCGCAGTTTCAGCTGCGAGCTGATGATCGGGAACTGCCCGAGCGTCCCTTTGAGAATGCGTTCGCGCTCGGAGGGATCCCCCTGCAGCACGAACCCGAGGATCGTCACCAGCACGAGCAGCAGCGGGAACAGCGAGACGAATCCGTAGTAGGCGATCAGCGCGGCGAGCCCCCCGCCCTGGTCTTCGCCGTACTTCTTGATCACCGCGGCCACGAACGACGCCCGCGGGCTTTG
>JASHYF010000460.1 GCA_030043235.1 Solirubrobacteraceae bacterium
TCGCCTGGAGCACAAGCTCGGCATCCGCGCCTCGGACACGGCGGCCTTCCGCCTCGAGGACTGCCGCGTGCCGAAGGAGGACATGCTCGGGAGCGCGGCGATCGACGTCAAGCAGGGCTTCGGCGGCGCGATGCAGACGTTCGACAACACGCGCCCGCTCGTCGCGGCGATGGCCGTGGGGCTCACGCGGGCGTGTCTGGAGGAGACGACCGCGCAGCTCGAGCGCGCGAACGTGCGGCTCGATCACGCCGCGCCGGCCAACGCCCAGCACGCGGCCGCCGCGCGCCTGCAGGAGATGGAAGCCGACTACGAGGCCGCGCGCCTGTTGACGCTGGAGGCCGCGTGGATGGCCGACAACGGCAAACCCAACTCGCTGTACGCCTCGATGGCCAAGGCCAAGGCTGGGCGCACGTGCGTGGAGGTGGCGCTCGCATGCGTGGAGCTGTGCGGCAGCCTCGGCTACGGAGAGAGCGCGCTGCTCGAGAAGTGGGCGCGCGACGCCAAGATCCTCGACATCTTCGAGGGCACCCAGCAGATCCAGCTGTTGATCGTCGCGCGCCAGCTTCTGGGCAAGACCTCCGCGGAACTGCGCTAGGCGAGCGCGGAGCGTCAGTCGAGGTTTTCGACGATCTCGTTCGCGCGCGACCACTGCTCCGGGGGGACGACGAGATAGACGTCTCCGTGACCGAATCGGTCGAGCGGGTGATCGGCCGTGCATTGCGCGTCGAGGCCCATGCCCCGTAGCTGGTCGCGCCACGCCAGCGCTGTGGCCTGCTCTTCGAATGTGCTGACCGTCTCCCAGTTCTCCAGGCGCGGGTCCCCGATCGACACCGCCGGCTCTCGCGCGGCACGTCGCCTGTGCAGCCACGGGATCGTCACGCCAACAGCCTACGCCCGCTCGGACCGCGTGCGCGGACCCAGCAGCTCCAGCAGCCGGGCATGCCGTTCGGAGCTCGGGTCGAGCATCCGCAGCAGCGCGACCTACCAGGGGTGTGAAGAACCTACCCCTCGATCGCCGAGTACACCTCGTCGATCAGTTTCATGCGGTCGGGCAGCTGGAAGTTCTCGGCGAGATAGCGCTCGGTGTCCGCGCGCGACTCGCCGTTGAGCGCCATGTTCAGAGCGATCAGGCGTGCGCCGTCGACATCGCCCGCGCCCGCTTCGCCGGCCGGCGCCTGAGCTCCCGCCTGGGAGGGCACCGCGCCGAGCGCGCTGTCGAGCTCGGCCTCGAACGGGCTCTGCGGCGGCGCGGGCTCGTACTGCTCGGACGCCGCGGGCTCGTACTGCGCGGACGCCGCGGGCTCGTACTGCTGGGGCGGCTCGTGTTCATATTGCCGTGGCGGCGCCGACTCGTACTGCTGCGCAGATGCCGATTCGTACGGCTGCGCGGGCACGGACTCGAACTGGGCCGGCTGCGCGGGTTCGGCGGCGGTGCCGTTGCGTCCCGAGGCCGCGTCGTAGAGCTCGCTCATGCCGCCCTCCACCGCCGACAGGTCCGCCGCGAGGCGGCCGGCGCCAGCCCGCACGCTCTCCACGAGGGCGCCCATCTCACCGTCCATCGAGCCGACGTGCTCGACCAGCCGGGCCGTCACCTGTGCGACCGCTGCGACGTGCTGACGCGCGCGCTCGATCGCCTCCTGGCGGGTGCGCTCGGCGTCGCGATCGGCATCCTCGCGCACCTGGCGCGCGTTCTCCAGCGCGTTGCGCTCGATTTCCTGGGCGGCCGTCTCCGCCGCCTGGATGATGCTCTGCACGTGCGTGCCGGCCGTAGAGGCGACCGACACGTCGGCGCCGCCGGTGATCGACGCGCGCTGCAGCTGCTCGAACTCGTCGGCGAGCGACCGCAGGTGCGCATCCACGGCCGCGGGGTCGTACCCGCGCCTGCCGATCGGGAAGTCGCGACGCTCGATTGCCTGGCGATCGAACTCCACGGCGGGCATCCTAGCGAGCCGCGCGGTCGCGCTCAGCGAGCCTCGGCGGCGACGTCCGCCCGCCCGGCATCGTTTCGGCCCATCTCCGCGAGGTCGCGGCGCAGCTCGCGCAGCTCGTCGCGCAGCTGGGCGGCGTACTCGAAGCGCAGGTCCTCGGCGGCCGCGAGCATCTCCTCCTCGAGCTCGACGACCAGCCGCTCGAGCTCCGGAACGGATCCCCCGCCCACCCCCTCCCGGCCCGAGCGGCGCCTGGCCGAGCGGCGTTTGCGCCCGCGTGGCACCTTCGACTCGGCCTGCAGGAACTCGGCGATGTCGGAGATGCCCTTGACGATCGTGGCGGCGGTGATTCCGTGCTCCTCGTTGTAGGCGAGTTGGATCGCGCGCCGGCGATCGGTCTCTGAGATCGCCGCGCGCATCGCGCCCGTCTCTTTGTCCGCGTACATCAGCACGGTGCCCTCGACGTTGCGCGCGGCACGCCCGATCGTCTGGATCAGCGAGGTCTCGCCGCGCAGGAAGCCCTCCTTGTCGGCGTCGAGGATCGCCACGAGCGAGACCTCCGGCAGGTCGAGCCCCTCGCGCAGCAGGTTCACGCCGACGAGCACGTCGTACTCGCCGAGGCGCAGGTCGCGGATGATCTGGATGCGCTCCAGCGTGTCGATCTCCGAGTGCAGGTAGCGCGTGCGGAAGCCCATCTCGAGCAGGTACTGCGAGAGGTCCTCGGACATCTTCTTGGTGAGCGTCGTCACCAGCACGCGCTCGTCGCGCTCGACGCGCCTTCTGACCTCGTTCATGAGGTCGTCGATCTGGTTCTTGGTCTCGCGCACCTGCACCACCGGGTCGACGATGCCCGTGGGGCGCACGATCTGCTCGACCACGCTCGTGGAGCGCGCACGCTCGTACTCGCCCGGGGTGGCGGACACGAACAGCAGCTGCGGGGTGATCGAGAGGAACTCGGCGAACGTCTGCGGGCGGTTGTCGAGCGCGCTGGGCAGCCGGAAGCCGTAGTCGACGAGCGTCTGCTTGCGCGAGCGGTCGCCCTCGTACATGCCGCCGATCTGCGGCACCGTCTGGTGGGACTCGTCGATGAAGCACACGAAGTCTCCGGGGAAGTAGTCGAGCAGGCAGTACGGCCGCGAGCCGGGCGCGCGGGCGTCGAGGATGCGCGAGTAGTTCTCGATCCCCGAGCAGAAGCCGACCTCGCGCAGCATCTCCATGTCGTACTGCGTGCGCTGGCGCAGGCGATGGGACTCGAGCATCTTGCCTTCTGACTCGAGCTGCTCGCAGCGCTCGTTCAGCTCCCTGCCGATCTCCTGGACGCCCGCCTCGATCGTGCCCTCCTTGACGTTGTAGTGGGTGGCGGGCCAGATCGCGACGTGCTCGAGGTCGTCCGCGAGCAGCTCGCCGGTGAGCGGGTCGAAGTGCTGCAGCCGTTCCACCTCGTCGCCGAACATCCTCGCGCGAAAGGCCGTCTCGGCGTAGGCGGGGAACACCTCGAGCGTCTCGCCGCGCACGCGGAAGCTGCCGCGCGAGAGCACGTTGTCGTTGCGCGTGTACTGAATCGAGACGAGCTTGCGCAGCAGCTGGTCGCGGTCGATCTCCTCGCCGCGCTTGAGGATCTGCATGTTCATCTCATACGTCTCCGGCGAGCCGAGGCCGTAGATGCACGACACGGACGCCACCACGATCACGTCGCGGCGCGCGAACACCGCGGCCGTGGCCGCGTGGCGCAGGCGGTCGACCTCCTGGTTGATGGCGGAGTCCTTCTCGATGTACAGGTCGCGGCTGGGGACGTACGCCTCCGGCTGGTAGTAGTCGTAGTAGGAGACGAAGTACTCGACGGCGTTCTCCGGGAAGAACGTGCGGAACTCGTTGCACAGCTGCGCAGCCAGGGTCTTGTTGTGGGCGATCACCAGCGCCGGGCGCTGCACCGCCTCGATCACCCCGGCCATCGTCATCGTCTTGCCCGTGCCGGTCGCGCCGAGCAGCGTCTGGAAGCGCTCGCCCGCGTGCACGCCCTCCGCCAGCGCCGCGATCGCCTTCGGCTGGTCGGCCGTGGGCGTGAAGGCGGAGTCGAGCTTGAAGTCGGGCATGCGGGGACGCTGCGCCTAGAGTAGCCTCTCCTGCAGAGCGGCCTACATGGGTGCACCTTGGGCTTGACCGGCAGTGGCGGACGACTCGCGGCAACCGTGCTCGTCGTCGTGCTTGTCGGCACCGCAGGCGCTGCCACCAGCGTATTGGCTGGCGGCGTGGGCAAAGGCGGCGAAGCCGGCTCGCCGCTGCAGGCATGGGGCGACAACACCTACGGCGAGATCGGCCACGGGCCGCGGACGGCTGAACCCGTGCGCTCGCCGGTCGCGGTGGAAGGCATCAGCTGCGCCGTATCCGCCGCCGTCAGCTTTCACGACAGCTACGCCGTGCTCCCCGACGGCCACGTGGACGCGTGGGGCGCGGACAACTCGCAGGGAGGGCTCGGGGACGGCGACCCGGGCCACCAGGAATACAGCTACAAACCGGTCGAAGTGCCGGGCATCTCGAACGCGGTGCAGATCGCCGCCGAAATCCCCGACACGTATGTGCTGCTGTCAGACGGAACGATCGATGCGTGGGGGAACTCCGCCGACGGCGCGTTCGGCCTCGGATCCCCCGGACCCAGCTCCGGCGACCTCCCCGTCACCGGGATCGGCGATCTCAGCGGGGTCAGCCAGATCGCCACCGGCGGCGGCGCGCAGCTCGCGCTGCTGAGCAACGGCGAAGTGCGCTCGTGGGGGTTCAACGACGACGGTCAGCTCGGCAACGACACTGAGGACACCGAAGTCGAACCCGTCGCGGTCGGGAACGAAAAAGACACGGAACACCTCAAGCACGTGAAGGCGGTCGCCGAGGGCGTCGGCTACAGCCTCGCGCTGATGGAAGACGGCGAAGTGATGGCCTGGGGAGGCAGCCCGACGTCGGGTCTCGGCGCCGGCAACCTCAAGACGGAGAGCGAGCTGCCGGTGCCGGTGGAAGCCGTGGAAGGCAAAGGCGAACACCTGCAGCACGTGATCGCCGTCGCCGCCGGCGCGTCAACCGCGTACGCGCTGCTCGAAGGAGGCACCATGGTGGCCTGGGGCTACGACGCCCTCGGGCAGCTGGGCAACGGCAAAGCGGAAGCCGTCACGGCGTTCCACCCGGTCGCGGTGGAATCGCTCAAAGAAGTCGTCGAAATCGCCGCCACCGAGGGAGACGGATATGCGCGGCTGGCCAACGGCACGGTGTGGGCGTGGGGCAACAACACGCAGGGCGAGGTGGGGAACGGCTCGGAAACGACGCCGATCCCGACTCCCACGCAGGTGACGGGGCTCGGCTCCTCCACCACGCGGCTGGCGGACGGCCCGCAGGGACAGCCCGAGCTCGCGCTCGGCGCGATCTCCACCGAATGCGAAACCGGCACCGGCACGGGAACCGGCACCGGCACGGGAACCGGCACCGGCACCGGCACGGGGACCGGCACCGGCACGAGCACCACGGAAACCTCGCACACGGAATCGACCTCCTCCACCCCCAGCGGCGGCGGCACATCCTCGACCTCCTCCACTTCGACGGGCACGTCGACCGCCGCGAGCACCGCCACGACGTCGGCCGCGGAAGCTGCGGAGGCGGCGGTGAACCTTGCGCTGCAATGCAGCGGACGCGAGCTGGCGCTCACGGACGTGGTCGAGCAGAACGGACGGGTGGCGCTCGACGGCGTCGCCGTCGGCAGCCTGGCGGGGCACACGGTGAAGATCGTCTTCGACGGCCGCCAGCAGGTCGCCACCGCGAAGGTGGCCGGCGACGGGCAGTTCAGCGCGAGCGCACCGCTGCCCCCGCCGAGCCTGCGCAACAGCAACAGCGCGCGCTACCAGGCCCTGTCGGGCGCGCTGCAGTCGCTCGACCTCAAGCTCACGCGGCGCCTGATCCTCGATCCGCCGACGAGCTCCGCTGGCAAGGTGACGCTGACCGGCGAGGTGGTGCCCCCGCTCGGCAAGCCGATCGCCCCGCTCCTCGTCCAGCAGCAAACCACCTGCAGCGGGGCGCACACGGTGGCCAAGGTGAAGCCGAGCGCGAGCGGGCGCTTCACGGTGACGGTTTCCGCTCCGACGGACGCTCGGGCGGCCCTCTACCGACTCTCCACGAAGGTGCGCGAGAACACCTCCAGCCGCGTGCTGTTCTCGACGTTCAGCTTGCCCGAGGTGGCAGGCCTGATCTCGTAGGGCAGCGGCGCACTCGCTACTCCAGCCCCAGCTCCCGCGGGTACGTAGCCCTGTACGCGCGCTGGGCCTTCAGCACGCGCCGCACGTATTCGCGCGTTTGCGGGAATGGGATCTGATCGACGCTCAGCTGCCGGCCTGCGGCGCTGGCTTGCGCGACCCACCTGTCGACGTTTGACTGGCCGCCGTTGTACGCGGCCACGGCGAGCATCTCGTTGCCGTCGTAGTGGTCGAGCAGATAGCGCAGGTAGTAGCTGCCGTAGGCCACGTTGACGCTCGGGTTGGACAGGTCGCTCGCGCTGAAGTCCACCCCTCCGGAGAGGTGTGCGAGGTAATAGGCGGTGGATGGCATGACCTGCATCAACCCCTGCGCTCCGGCGGAGGATGGACGCGGGTCGAACTTGGTCTCCGCGTAGATCACCGCGGCTATCAGCGCCGGGTCCAGTCGCTTCTCGGCAGCCTGTTCGCGGATGATGCTCGCGTCGCTCAGCGGCAGCGCGAGCTCGCGCGTCGCCTGGTGCAGGATCGACACCGTCACCGCCACGAACAGCGCCGCCACGACGACCATCGCGAGCGTGCGCAGGATCCGCCGGCTCATGTCTCCAGCTTGTCAAGCACCGCCGACAGCTCGCGTTCGAGCTCCTCCTCGGTGCCGTCGTTGCACACGACGTATGTCGCGCGCCGCGCCTTCTCCTGCTGGGAGAGCTGGCGTGCCGCCCGCTCGTCCGCGAGCGCGTGGCCGCGCTCAGCCGCACGCTCGCGCCGCACTGCCTCGTCGGCTACGACCGCGATCGTCGCATCGTAGGCCTGATCGAGCCCCGCCTCGAACAGCAGCGGCACCTCCACCACAGCCGCGCGCGGCGGCGGGCTCTGCGCGCGCACCTGCTCGAGCCAGCCCGCCACGCGGGCGCCCACCAGCGGCCACACGACGCCCTCGAGCCACCTGCGGTCCTCGGCGCTTGCGAACGCGCATCGCGCGACCGCCGCGCGGTCCACCACGCCATGCGGCGCCACCTCGGCTCCGAAGCGCGCGACCACCGCCTCGCGCAACTGCCCGTCCTCGTACAGCTCGTGCACGACGGCGTCGCTTGAGAGCGTCTCCGCTCCGAGCGCACGCAGCGCCTCCAGCGCGGTCGACTTGCCCGCACCCATGCCGCCCGTCAGGCCCACGAAGGGCACCGGCGTTCGCGGCTCCTGCGCGGCGGCCAGCGCTGCGTCAGTCCTGTTGCGCGGACTCGGCGCTGAGCTCACCTTCGGGCGCCTCGCCCTCCGGCGCCTGCGGAGACCCGCCGTCCGCCTGCGGGGCCTCGCCATCGATTGCCGCCTGCGGGGCCTCGCCATCGATTGCCGCCTGCGGAGCCTCGCCGTCGGCCGCTGCAGCCGCCGCGGGCTCCTGCGCCGTCGCCTCGTTCGCCGGGGGAGGCTGCGGCGTCTCCGTCTCCCCCGCCTCACTCGTGTCCGCCACAGCCGCGACAGCCGCGGCGGCGCCGTCGGACGCCTCGGTTGAGGCATCGTCAGCGGCCTCGGCAACGCCGCCGTCCGCCGCCTGCTCGGCGGCGGCCTGCCCCTCAGCCGCCCCGGAAGCGTCAGCCTGCTCCTCCGCTGACGCGTCCTGCGCCTCGGCGGCGACCTGCCCCTCACCCGCTTCGGAGCCCTGCGCCTCGGACGCCTCCTGCGCCTCGGATGCGCCCGGCGCCCCGACCGCGGCGGGGCGCGCCACCGGCAGGATCTGGTCCTCCACGCGCTTGGCCGACAGCGACAGGCGCCGGCGCTCGGAGTCGATCTCCAGGATCTTCACGCGGATCTCATCGCCCGGGTGAACGATCTCGCGCGGGCTCTCCACGTGGTGGGGCGCGAGCTCGGAGATGTGCACGAGGCCCTCGACGCCGTCCAGGATCTCGACGAACGCGCCGAAGGTGACCACCTTGGTGACCGTGCCGGCGAGCTCGTCGCCAACGTTGTACGTGTCAACGATCCGCTGCCAGGGATCCTCCTGCGTCTGCTTCAGCCCCAGCGAGATGCGCTGGCGGTCGCGGTCGATGTCGAGCACCTTCACCTTGACGGTGTCTCCGATCGCGAGGATCTCGCTCGGGTGGTTGACGTGCGACCAGGACAGCTCGGAGATGTGGATCAGGCCGTCGATGCCGTCGAGGTCCACGAACGCGCCGAAGTCCACGATGTTGGAGATCTGGCCTTCCACGACCAGACCAGGCTGCAGGCGGTCGAGGATCTGCTGGCGCACCTCCTTGCGCTCCTCCTCGAGCACCGCCCGGCGCGAGAGCACGACGTTGTTGCGCGAGCGGTTGAGCTCGATCACCTTGGTCTCGATCTTCGTGCCCATGTACTCGTCGAGGTTGGGCACGCGACGGATGTCCACGAGCGAGGCGGGCAGGAAGCCGCGCACGCCGAGGTCGATGATCAGCCCGCCCTTGACGACCTCGATGACCGTGCCCTCGACCGGCTCACCGGACTCGGCGGCCGTTTCTATGCGCCGCCACGCTTTCTCGAAGCGTGCGCGCTTCTTGGACATGATCAGACGGCCGTCCTGGTCCTCCTTGGTGAGGACGATCGCGTCGACCTCCTCGCCGAGGTGCACCTCATCGGTGGGATCGACAGCCTTGCGGATCGACAGCTCGGAGGCTGGGATCACGCCCTCGGACTTGTAGCCGATGTCCACCAGCACCTCGTCCTTGTCGATGCGCACGACGTGGCCGGTGACGACCTCGCCCTCCTCGATCGGCCGGAAGGTGGCGTCGTAGTTGGGGACTATCTGGCCGTCGACCTCGAGCAGCAGTCCGTTGGACCCATCTACCACCCGGGGCTGAGCGTTCTCCGCCACTGTTTGCACCGGCCGAAGCGTAGCGCAGCCGTATCATTGCGGCCAGATGCCAGTTCGAGCGACGAAGCGGGGAATGCAGCGCACCCGCTTGCAGCGCGACTGCGACGTGCTCGTGTGCGGCGCGAGCTTTGCCGGGCTGGCCGTCGCCCGCGAGCTGGCCGGCTCGGGCGCGAGGGTGCTGGTGATCGACCGCTACGAGCTCGGCGAGCGGCAGACCTCGGCGTGCGCCATCCCGACCGTGTGGCTGCAGGCGATGGGACTGATGGACAGCTGGCGCCAGAGCTTCGACGAGATGGTCGTGCACACGCCCTACCACACCGGGCGCTGGCGGCTGCCGTGGTCGTTCTCCACGTTCGACTACCGCGAGCTGTGCGGGCTGCTGCGTGAACAGGCCGCGTGCGCGGAGCTCGAGCTGGAGACGGCCACCGTGACCGGCCGCCGCGGGGACACCGTCCGCACCGACCGCGGCGAGCTGAGCGCGCCGCTGATCGTCGACGCGCTCGGCTGGCGGCGCGTGCTGTCGAACGCGAGCGCGATCCAGCCGCCGAACGCGCGCCTTTCGCGCGGGCTGGAGGTGCACCCCGCGGGCGCGGGCGAGGAGATGGAGCTGTGGATCGACCACCGCTACGTGCGCGCGGGCTATGGCTGGAGCTTCCCCGCGCGCGACGAGCTGCGCGTGGGCATGGGCTCGTTCTGGCCCTCGCACCACGTCAAGGAGCCCACCGTGCGGCTCGCGCGCGAGCTGCGGCTGCCGCCCGAGGGCTACCAGGGCAACTGGATCCCCCATCAGCTGCGCCGCGCGGTCGAGGACGGCGTGTTCTTCGCCGGCGATTCCGCCGGGCACTGTCTCCCGCTCACCGCCGAGGGCATCCGCACGGCGCTGTACTTCGGCCTGGCCTGCGGGCGCGAGCTGCGCGCGGTGATCGACGGCGGCCGCACCCGCGAGCAGGCGCTCGCGCGATATGGCGCGTTCTCCGACGCGCACGCGCGCAAATTCCGCTGGATGCTGAACGTGCAGCGGGCGGTCGGGCAGATGACTCCCAGCCGGGCGGTGACGGCGATCGTGCGCGCGTTCGAGAACCGCCGACTGTGCGCGTGGACTTTCGAGCACTACCTGGCGATCGCGCCGCCGTCGTTCGTCAGCGCGGGACGACCGGCATCCCGCCGCGGCTCGGCGCTCGCGGCCGGCCAGCTCGCGCAAGCCGCCTCCTAG
>JASHYF010000461.1 GCA_030043235.1 Solirubrobacteraceae bacterium
CACGTCGGGGTAGGCGAACGCGCGCGCCGGCGCCGAGCGCAGCACGTCGCGCAGCGCGCGCGCCCACAGCGCCCGCGGAAAGGAGGCGAGGTCAGGCGCACCGGGGAAGAAGTCGAACTGCACGGTGCGCGCGGGCGTGGGCGGGGCTGCACCGTCCGCCGAGCCGGCGGTCGCGGCCACGTATGTGCCTCCCCCCCGCCTCGCCACCAGATAGCCCTCCGCCAGCAGCTGCGCGTATGCATCCACCACCAGCCGGCGCGAGACCTCGAGATCGGCGGCCAGCGAGCGCGAGGACGGCAGGCGGCTTCCGGCCGCCAGCGTGCCGTCGCGCACGAGCTCGCGCAGCCGGTCCTCCAGCTGCGCGCGACGGCGGCCGCCGCGGAGCCCGATCAACAGCTCCGGGCCATAACTGGCACCCGTTTTTGTTATCGAACTGGCCACCTTTTGGGAACCACCTTTCGATAAGGTAACGGACGTGTCAAGCGCTCGGGCGGAGCGTCGCCCGGCGGTGGCACGTACTCGGCAATGCGGCCCCGGAGGTGCAGCGATGACCAGGATCGAAGGCGTCTCGAGCGAGCAGGCGAGCCCGCTGGCGCGGCTCGTCTACCGCATCTCGCGACGCAGGTACGGGCGTGACATGGACCCCCTGGCCGTGTATGCGCACGCGCCCGGGCTGCTGATCGGCTACGGCATGCTCGAGCAGGCGACCGGCAAGCAGCACCGCGTCGATGAGCGCCTGAAGGTGCTCGCCGAGACGAAGGCCGCGGCGGTCGTGAGCTGCGAGTTCTGCTGTGACATCGCCTCCTCGATCGCGCGCGGGGCCGGCCTCGGCGACGAGCAGCTGCTCGCGCTGCCCCGCTACCGCGAGAGCGAGGAGTTCAACGAGCTCGAGCGCCTCGTGCTCGACTACGCCACCGCGATGAGCCGCACGCCGGCGACGGTCAGCGACGAGCTGTTCGCGGCGATGCGCGAGCACTTCGACGAGCGCCAGCTCGTCGAGCTCACGAGCGTGATCGCCCTGGAGAACATGCGCGCGCGCTTCAACAGCGCGTTCGACATGACGCCGGCGGGCTTCAGCGAGGGCATGGTGTGCGCGATCCCGGAGCGCGAGCAAACGCACGACGCCCAAGCCGAGACGGCCGACCCGGTGGAGGTCGCCGCGGCGTGAGCACGCGTTGGCGCACGCCGTTCGGCGGCGCGGGGGTCGCCGCCGCATGAGGGTCTTCCTCGCGGGCGCCACCGGCGCGATCGGCCGGCCGCTCGTGCGCATGCTCCTCGCCGAGGGCCACCAGGTGACCGGTATGACGCGCTCGCCGGGAAAGGTCGAGGCGCTCCGCGCGGCCGGCGCGGAGCCGGTGGTGGCCGACGCGTTCGATGAGCCGGCCGTGATGAGGGCGGTCGCGCAGGCCGCGCCGGAGGCGGTCATCCACCAGCTCACCGCGATCCCCGCGCGTCTTGACCCGCGCAGGATCGCGCGCGACTTCGAGCTCACCGACCGCCTGCGCACGGAGGGCACGCGCATCCTGCTCGAGGCCGCACGCGCGGCGGGCGCCGAGCGCGTGATCGCCCAGAGCGTCGCCTTCGTCTACGCGCCCGGTCCTCCGGGCACCGTGCACACGGAGTCAGACCCGCCGAACGCGCAACCACCGAAGCAGTTCAGGCGCACGACCGCGGCGCTGGAGGAGCTCGAGCGCAGGGTGCTCGACGCCGAGGGCACGGTGCTCCGCTACGGCTACTTCTATGGCCCCGGGAGCGCGATCTCGCGCACGGGCTCGATCGGAGCGGACGTGTCGCGCCGCCGCCTGCCGATCGTGGGAGGCGGCACGGGCGTGTGGTCATTCATCCACGTAGAGGACGCCGCGCGCGCGGCCGTGGCGGCGCTGTCAAGCGGTAGCGCGCGCGCATGCAACATCGTCGATGACGAGCCCGCGCCGGTGCACGAGTGGCTGCCGGGTCTCGCCGCCGCGCTCGGTGCCCCAGCCCCGCGGCGCGTCCCCGCCTTTCTCGCCCGTCCGCTCGCCGGCGCATACGGGATCGCGACGATGACCAAGGCGCAGGGGGCGTCGAACGCGCTGGCCAAGCGCGAGCTGGGATGGCAGCCGAGCTTTCCCTCCTGGCGCGAGGGCTTCCGCCACGGGCTGGGTTAGTCCGCGATACCGTCGTCCGGAGCGAGCGCGACGAACGGCTTCTACGATGGCCCGAGACGATTCGCACGTTAGGAGCTGGAGGATGAAGCCCCCGATCGACGCAACGCAGTTCGGCTCGATCACGCTCGGGGGAGTGCTGTACGACCACGATGTCCTGGTCGGCCCCGACGCGACGGTCAAACGGCGCAAGAAGAAGCTCTCGAAGGCGGTCTACGGCACCTCGCACACGATCTCCCTCGCCGAGGCCAAGTACGTCTACGGCGAAGGCGAGGGAGCGGAGACGCTGATCATCGGCGGGGGGCAGTACGGCAGGGTCGAGCTATCACCTGAGGCGGCCGAGTACCTCGCGCGCAAGGGCTGCGAGGTCGTCCTGCTACCCACGCCCGAGGTGATCGCCCCCTGGAATGAGGCGGAGGGCAAGGTGATCGGGCTCTTCCACGTCACCTGCTGAGCAGACGCCGGCCAGCACGATCGTGGGCTGCGACCACGCGCAGGCCGCGGCGCCGATCGACGGCAGCGCTTGGGACGGCGAGCTGCGCAGGCATGGCGGGCCTGTAGTATCGATATGTGGACACGACGCGTGACACACGGGGCTTGCGCGTGCTCGGCGCAGGGCTCGGGCGAACGGGCACCAACTCGCTCAAGCTCGCCCTCGAAGAGTTGCTGGACGGCCCGTGCTACCACATGTTCGAGCTGATGCAGCGTCTAGCTGACGCTCCCACCTGGGACCGGGCGATGCAGGGCCAGCCGGTCGACTGGACCGCCCTGTACGACGGTTACGCTGCAACGGTCGACTGGCCCGGATGCGTGTTTTGGCGCGAGCTTCGCGCCGCGTATCCCGACGCCATGGTCCTCCTGTCCACCCGGGACAGCGCGCAGACCTGGTGGGCAAGCATGGAGCGGACGATCGTTCCCCTCCTCAGTGGGCCTCCCCCCAGCGAGGACGCCGATATCAAGCACGGACACGCGCAGCTAGTCGAGCTGTTCCGAACGCGCCTGACCCCGCGCTGGTGGGATCGGGATGAGGCAATCGCCGCATACGAACGCCACAACGACGAGGTACGCCGCGAGGTTCCGAGCGGCAAACTGATCGAGTGGGAGACCGGGGACGGGTGGGAGCCGATATGCGCCGGACTCGGTCTCGCCGTGCCGTCAGCACCGTTCCCCAACGAGAACAGCGCGGATACCTTCGCGACGAACGTGGCGCGTGCGCTGCAGGCATGACGCGGAGGCGAAACGGCACCGTCGGCCCTTGGTCGCGTGGGCCGAGGGCAGCCCCACGCCTCAGCCCACGCCGTGATTCTGGGTAGAGAGTCGCGGGCCCGGTGCGACGTCGACCGCATAGCGGATCGAAGAGACCTGGGAGACGACCATCGCGCTGGATGGCGACACCGCCGAGTGCTTACCGGGTCAGGCAGTGCTGCGCATGACGGCGGTTAGGCTCGATGGGGACGGTGCAGATCGCACGTGCGTCTGGGTGGGGGCGCATGGCGAGCAGACGTTCGCTCTGTGCTGTCAGCGCCAGCCGCTGGTAGTCCAGGATGTTCGTGACCATCGTCCACGACGACGACGCTACGCGCTGAACGATCTCAACCGGAACTCCCGTGTTCGGATCGAGGTAAACACGTAGCGCCTGCGGGTCGCGAGCATCGACCATCACGACCGGAGCTTCGCCGTTCCGCCGGGTGCCTGCGACTTCCCGAAGACGGCCTTCCTCGTCGAGCTGACGGAGCACCAGGACGGGGTCTGCCGCTTCGAGCAGGTCGCATGCGACGCTCGAAGCACAGTCTGCGGGGCCACCTGCTCTGCGCTCGACGTTGACGATCATCTTCGCTCCAGGCCCGGCCGCGTAGAGCTCTTCGCGGGAGCCGTCCTGTGTCACTTCGCGCGCTATCGGATGCATGCGGCCGTTGACGTCGAACCCGGACGTTGCAACGACGCGGCTACGGGAGCCTGACCGCCAGACTTCCTCGCGCTCGGACCAGCCGACCAAGAAATGCCCAGCTGCAGGCTCGCCATGTGGGCTCCAGGGGGCGACTCGGGCGATCTCGACGTAGTGCACGACGACCCCGGTGGAGTCTGTCGCCGCATACGCTCGGGCAGCCAGCGGGAGCTGCCCGCCAGTCCGGGTCGCAGCGCCGATCACGCCCAGCGTGACAACGACCGCGGCGAGGACGAGCACGACGCGTCGGCGGACGCGCCGAGCGCCTCGATGCCGCGCCCGGCCGGCGCCCCGTGCCGCCACAGCACCCTGTGGGAGGTCCGTGAGCCGGCGAAGCACCTCCTCGAAGGGCGGTTCTGCGCAGCCACGGACGGGGTTTGCGGCGCGTAGCCGCTCGATTACATCTGTCATCGAACCTGCTCCATGGTCGTGGTCACTGATTGTTCGGCGTGTTCGGCTCGCTCCAGGGCAGCCGCCAGACGGCGCCGTGCACGGTGCAGGCGCACAGCAAGCGTGCGCCTTGAGCAGCCCAGCACCATGGCCACCCGCGCGGGCTCCAGCTCATCCCACGCGACCAGCAGCAACAGCTCGCGGTCATCATCGCTGAGCGTGCTCAGGGCTCGCAACAGGGCGTCATCCGCGATCGCGGCACCCTCGACGCCGCCGTGATCCACGGCGCCCAGGCGGTCACCATTGAGCCGCTCATCGAGAGCGACGCGCCGGCGACCTGCGCGCCGCTGGTTAGCGAGCACACGCCGCGCACACGCCAGCAGCCACGGCAGCGCTTCCGCCGGCACGTCCTCAAGCCGGCGCCACGCGATCACGAACACCTCGCTCACAGCCTCATCGGCGCTCGCCGGGTCGGCGCGCCGCAACGCGTAGGCGCGCACAGCCGAGGAGTGCTGACGAAACAGCGCCTCAAGACGCGCAGCGCGCTCGCGATCCCTCACAGCATCACCATGTCCAGCGCCGCCACGAGGATTACACGACGCTCCGCACAATCGATACGGCGGAGGGCGGCAGCGAGACCGCGCGGCTGCCACGAGACGCTGCAGACCCAGAGCGTGTGCTGGCACCTGACGAGCGCCCACGACGATTTCGCGCTCAGCAGTGCTCGTAACCCGGCAGCGCGTCTCTCACGTCGGCTGCGAGCTGCAGCGCATCTGTGTCAAGGATCTCTGCGGTCGTCTCGTCTGATTCTCTCGAACCGGACACCATGACGCTGTGAGGTCGCACGCCTCCTCGCGCACGGGATCGAGCGCGAGGAGGATCCAGGTCGACACGCCGCCCCTTGGACGACGATGAGCAGCCTCGGTTAGCGCGCCGCCAACGCCTCTGAGCGCAAGCGACGCCGCGGACCAGCTTGGGCTCTACACCTCGCAGACGACGATGGCGGGGGCGTCGCGCCGGGCCTTCTCGGTCGCGGTCGGCAGGTCCGTGAGGGGCGTGTAGGTGATGTGGTCGGGGTCGAGATCGAGAGCGACCGCGTCCTCGGTGTTCAATCGCTCGAGCAGCTCCTTCGAGGCTAGGGTCCGCCCGCCTGTGGCGCACGCCTCGATGCGCGCGCCCTCGTTGACCTCGTCCCCGAGCGCGGTGACCTCCGTTCGGCCGCTCGTGGCGATCTGTCCCACGTACAGGGTCGCCCCCCAGTGCAGGCCGAAGCGCATGATGAGGTCCTCGGACGTGAGTTCGCTACGTCGGGCGACGGCGATCATCGCCTCTCGTAGGTTGCGCGTCGCTTCGATGCACGAGCGGGCGGCCGCTGACTCCGAACCGGCGGTCTCGGCGAGGAAGAATGCGACCACCCCGTCTCCGACGTGCCGACCGACAAGTCCGCCCGCGTCGACGACGCAGTGGTCGGCGGCGCGCGTCATCCTCCGCCCGAGCGCAAAGTAGTTCGCGGTGCTCAGCCGACGCGCGAGTTGAGAGGATGCCTCCAGATCCGCGAACAGGACCGCGGCGGGACGGCGCGCGGCCCGTGCGACGTGCTGCATGCTCGCGAGATGCCTCGGATGTGTTCCGCCGGCCATCGCACCGAGAATGTCCATGCCAACGGCAGGCTTGGCGATGATCGCTGTCCCTGCGAGCTGGCCCGCTCGATCGTGGACACGCACCGCTGTCGCCCAAAGGGCCACCCGCGGTATGCCGGTCGTGGACACCCCGACATAACCGAAGGTCAAAGCCGTCCGCCCCTCGGCGCCAGCAAGTCCGTCCACGACGTCAGCGAGCCTCGGGTCTACGAGCTCGGAGAGTTTCTCGCGGCCTCCAGGAGTGTCGGCGAGGATCAACGGCCCCAGGGCCGCCAGCGAAGCTTGCATGTACTCCAGTGCGGCTGCGCCGTTTGGCCAGCCCATGCGGGTGCTCAAAGCGGCGGGCCCGAAGTAGTGCGCGCCGCGGGCTATGGGTACAGGCCTGACGCCAAGCCCGCTGCTGAGGCGCGCAGCGTCGGTCGCATATACCCACCGCCAATCCCGGTCGACGATCTCGGCCCACTGCCCGGCGTCGTTCAGCGCGGCCGCCATCTCGGCGAGCACAGGGTTCTCCGGCAGCGGACACGTCTCCTCCTCCATGAGCGCGACTCTACACTCGGCCTATGCGCACGGCTCAGGACGTGTCGAGGGTCTTGCCAAGGCTTACCGGCGGCTCGTGCTCTCGTGCGACGAGCGACGAGCGACGAGCACCGATCGTCTCGCGGTTGGTCCGACGAGCGCTTCCTTGGAGAAAGTTGCGGTGTGCGTCGCGCGCGAGGTCAGGCAGGGTGTGGCACGGCGAGCTTGCCGTAGACGCCCTGCTCGAAGCCTTCCGCGACGGTCACAATGCTCGCGTCGTAGAACGGCAGAACCTGCGTGAGGATGGCCCCGGCGACACCGGCCGCTCGGTCGATCCAGTAGTAGCAGTTGAACAGGCCCCCCCAATCACCGCTGCCGGCCTTGCGCATCCCGGGCACGTCCTCGAGGACGAGGCGGAACCCCAGCCCCCAACCCTGGGCGAATGGCAGCGCGGGTACGTCGTTGGAGAACTCCGGCATCGCCGAGTGCATACCGTCTGGTAGCGGCGCGCCTTTCAGGTGGTCGCTGAAGGCAAGCTCGACTGTCTCGGGTCGCAGCACCCGCTCCCCGTCCAGCTCACCGCTGCGCAGTAGCGCGCGCATGAAGCGCGTGTAGTCCGGTCCCGTCGCATAGGCGCCACTGCCGCCCAGGGCAAACTCCGGCTCGGGGAAGTCGAGCGATTGCTGCACGAGGCCTCCGTCCGGCGCGCGGAAGTGCAGCGCCATCATGCGCGCCGCCTGCTCCTCGTTCGGCCGGAAGGTCGCGTCGCGCATCCCCAGCGGGGCGAAGAGCTGCTCCTGGCAATAGCTCGCGAGGTCCTTCCCGCTGACAGCCTCGACGACCTGGCCGAGCCAGTCGGTGCTGATGCCGTATTCCCAGCGGCTCCCGGGATCGGCGATGAGCGGCACCTGCAGCCCCTCGAGCTTGCCGCTCATGATGTCTGGGGCGCCGGTGAGCTGGTGATAGCGCAGGAGGTTGGGGTTTAGGAACGAGTACCCAAGGCCCGACGTGTGCGTGAGCAGGTGGCGGATCGTCGCCTGGCGAACCGGCGGGCGCAACCGCGGCTTATCGCCATCGAAGCCCTCGAGGACCTGTAGCTCTCCGAAGGCGGGCAGGATGCCCGCTACCGGCTGTTCGAGCTCGAGCGCCCCCCGCTCGATGAGCTGGAGCGCAGAGACGCTGGTGAACGCCTTGGTCATCGACATGATGGCGAACATCGTGTCTGCTCGGACGGGCTCGTCACCGTCGACGTTACACAGCCCGAACGCGCCCTCGTAGCGCACACCGTCGCGATCGCCCACCAATGCCACCACTCCCGGCAGCGCTCGATCATCCACCCCCTGCCCCAGCAGCTCGTCAATTCCGTTCGCGCCCATGCCGTCCTCCTCCACCAGTTCAAGGTCGCCGTACAAGGTCGCCGCAACATACCTCAGCGCCTCGCGCCGCCCATGGCTCGGCGGCTCACGCTCGCGGTCGGGCGAACACGAGCGCGGGTCCGCACCGAGCCGAAGAGTGTCGCCTTGCGCAGCGTAAGCATGCGTCTGCCGGATCCTTGGTCGGCACTATTAGGTCTCGTCCAAGGCGAGCGCGAGCGCAACCCCTTGCGCGAGCGCTCGCTCACGCCCGGAAGCAGGGACCGGCCCAGCGGTGATGCCTTTCTGCTGCAGGCGGTGACCAGCTATTGCGCTCTGGTGCCTGTCGCGGTCGTCACTTCGGTAGCGCTTAGGCCGTGGCTGCCTGGCCACCACGCGAGAAACCAGCCGTTTGCGCAGCTGGCCGTGACGCGAGTGCCGTCGTTGAGCCTGATCGTGACGCGCGTGACCCCGGCGCCCGTTCGCCCAACGACCTGCGAGAACTGCCGGGAGCCTTCATCGCGTGGGGTGGTGTTGCTACCCGATGAGGCGTAAGCAACGCGTCCGCGCAGTACGGGGGCGGGGGGCCGTACGCCGATCCCCACACCGAGCGAAGCCTGCCGGTGGCTATTGACGAAGCACGAAGCCACCGCGCGACCACCTTCTGCCTCGAGCACGATCATCGTGTAGGGCCCGCGCGTGTCGACAAGGACGATCCGCCAGCCTCCTGCAGGGAAGCGCGGGAACGGCAACCCAAAGCGTGACCGAGGACCTACCTCGCGTGTGTGCCGACCCGAGATGGTCGCCAACCGCGAGCGGCAGGTTGCACCAGCTCTGCTCACCTGATCGCCCGCTGCGGTGGTTGGGGCAGCTGACCATCCGGCGAACGCGCGCGGTGGAGCCGTGCTCAGTCCGACCAGAAGGATCGCGAGCACAGCTGCTGCCGCGACGGTAAATGTGGCCAGGGCGAGTGGTGTGCGCCGTGCGGCGACCCGAGGCCGGTAGTCGCTGGCCAGCAGCTTCGCGCTTGCGTCAGGTGGGAGCGCGGCCGCCCGCGTGGACAGCGCGCGCCGGAGTTCGTGCTCGAGCTGTGTGTTCATGACATGGCCTTCCTGTCGGTGTCGGTTGTCGGCCCAAGAGCTGGCGTCGTTGTCGAGGTGTCGAGCGCTTGGCGAAGTCGGTCCAGCGCTCGCGATGCGCTGCTCTTTACCGTCCCGACCGAACAGCCGAGAGCACTTGCGACCTCGGCCTCGGGCAGATCCGCGAAGTAGCGCAGCACAAGCACCGCACGCTGACGTGCCGGCAGTCCGGCGAGCGCACGGATCAGATCGGTGCGCGAGTCGATCGACGCGACCGCCGAGCCCCCGTCGCCACGTGCCGCCGGGGCCTGGATTGCGACCAGCTCAATACTCCTCCTCGAACGTTTCGCGCCGCCGTCGATCACGAGGCTGAGCATGACCGCGCGCGCGTAGGCGCCGGGATGCTCCATGTCCCTCACCCGCGGCCATTTCCGGGCAACGCGCACCAAGCACTCTTGCACAATGTCTTCGGCCTCTACGCGATCGCCGACCATGAGATAGGCGGCACGTAGTAGGCCGTCGGCATGGGCCGCGACGAAGCGCTCGAACTCAGCTCGGGACCTGGCTCGTTTCAACAGGTCGATGGGCGCCGGCGCATTCGTCTCGGATGAGTCATCGTCCCGTTAAACCCCTGCGGGATCACAAAAGGTTCCACACCGCGCAGCTCGCAGCCGCTCCCGCGGCGAGCTCCTCCGGACAGCGTAAGCGGCTTCCCCGGCCGGAGATCCTCGACGCTTGACTGCTGCTTGCGTGCGAAAGCAGCACTCTGCTGCCGCGTGATCGGCGCTTCCCCGGACGTTCCGAAGGACGGGTGTTGAGCCCGGGGGTTCGGAGGCGTGAGACTCGTGCTTCCCGCCGCACGGACGCGGAAGCAGGAGCGCCCCGAGTGACCCATCGGACCCGCAACTCGTCCGGAGCAGGCACGTCGAGCGGTACATCGAGGCGCCTGCTCTCGCTGGGAGGGAGCGCTCCTTGACGATTATTAGCCGGAGACGAGAGAGACTCGCGGTGGGAGTCGGGCGACATGCACGCCCAGAGAGTTCTACATATCGCGCCTTGGCGCGACTGTGTCTTGCGGCGCGTAGCGCAAGACCGACGGCGCGCAGGACGCCTTTTGGTCGACGGGGCGGAACGGCTGCGCGACGCGCGGCCGCTGGCGCGACGACAGGGCGGCACGGGCGCGCATAAGGCGAGGAAACGCTACGGATGCCGGCGCGGAGCGATGCCCGCGGACTCCTGTTCCGTAGGCGCTGCCCGATCGCCCCCTCACCGATCTACGTCACTTCGTCTTCGACCGTTTCGCCGCCTGACGTTAGCGTCTGTGTGTCGCTCAGCGTAGCTTCCATCGGGCACCCTGCGCTGTTTTTCTTGAACTTCTTGTTCAGCTTGAAGACCTGGCCGCTCGTCGTAATTTCAAGCGGAGTCGGTGTTCCGGCCGGCCCCGGTGCGAACGACCCCGTCACCTTCTTGCTCGAAAACTCGCATTTCGCGCCGTCGGCTTCTGGGAAAGTCGCGGTGAGCAGCACTTCTTTTGTTCCCTTCACGACCGCCTCGCCGCTCGTCGTGAAATCCGTAGACCACGGAAAACCGCCCCATTCCAGGGCCGCTCGGCCGAGACCCGTCGTCGTGCTGCAGTCCCCTTCTTCTTCTCCACCGCTCGAGGTCTCTTGGCTGACGGAGTCCGTGTCCTTCTTGCCTTGGACGGTGTTTAGCGTGCCGGTCTCCTGGTCCTCCGGGCACTCGACGTCACCCTCGTCCGTCCCGATGACGAGATTCGAGATCACAGAGATATATTCCGATCCCGCCTTCAGTATTGCGTGGAGCACGCTCAGGATGATGGCCGACGTTGGTCTCTTTTCGTTTTTCTTTGTAAGTAGTTCCTGTCCCTCATACATCGGATTGTGAAGGATAAATTCAAGCGGGACGTAGAGGGTGGTGTTGCTCTGCACTTTCTTCGCTTTGGTCACGCCCTGCATATAGACTTCGGTCGTCCCCATAGGAGTGAAATACCACGGGCCACCGCTGTCGCCTGCTTCACCGAGTGCGGTGTCTTCGACGAGTTCTTCTTCGTTGCCGGCGTTCACCACGACCTTCGTGACCATGCCACACTGGTGACCAGAGGCCTCGCCCTCATGACAATTCGTCTCGCCGAGAATGCTTTTCCCTTCTCCGTCCACGCGGACCGAGTCCATCTCCACGCCTTCTTTCGTCCACTGTGCCATGTCGGCAGTGATCGGATCGGGCAGTGGCCCGGTCCAGAACTTGCCTGCACCCGGCGGTTCGACTTCGATCTCCTCGAAGTCGCTTGCAGATGCTTCGCCGCCGTATACCACATTCTTTGCTTTCCCCAACGGGGTATTTGACAACAGGTTCGCATATCTCGATTTGAAGGTCGCGCCTTCGGCACCACAGTGGCCAGATGTAAGCACATATGTCGTGACGCCCTTGATCAGCATCGGTCCAGCAGTGCATTCCTGGCCGGTGTTTTCGTTTTCGAGAAGCACCCCTGAGGTGATCTGCTTTTCGCAGTATGCCTTGTTGGTCTTCTTCGCCCCTTCTTTTTTGTAGTAACATGAGGTGAGGTCACCAGCTAGTGGTGTGACGCTGAGCTGCCCGGCAAGGACGCTTACCGAGGCGTTGACGTCGCCGGAGGCGGCTTCGCGTTCGATGCGCACACGTTCTTCGGACGGCACCGATGAACTGAGCGTTATCGACAGCGCTGCGCGCCCGATGCCTGTCTCCGCCTCATAGCTCGTCAGAAGCGTCCGGAGTCTCCTGTCCCATTCATGTTTTGCGGCCAGGAGCTGTGCCCACGTCGAGCGGACCGACGTCTCGGTTACGTCTTTCGTGAGACCGGCCTGCGTGACCGCCCCTTCTACGGCGCGTCTGCTGGCAGCGGATGTGACGCCGATATCGAGCTGGCCGGTCGCGGGTTCAAACCATGCCCCAGCGTAGTTGCTCCCGAGCACAGCTTCTACGTTGCTCATTATGTTCGTCTCGGCAACCTCACTCTCGACCAGAAGGAGCTTGCGGGCGCGATCGGGGGGGATGCCCTCGCGCACGGCCGCCGCGATCTCGCTGCCGGCGAGCGAGCTGCCAGGCTGCTGCGCTGCGGCCGCCGAACCCGGCGCGCCGCCGGCCACCACGAAGGCGATCACGAACGCAAAGCCAGTTATGCGCCTCATCATCTCCACCGTCCCCTTCACTTCAGGCTTCGACACCCCAGCCCCCATCCCCCGGCACGCCGACCTCGCTAGCCAGCTCGGACCGCGGCCGCCAGTCTAACATACGCCCTTGTCTGGCAGGATCTTCCTGCGCTCGGACCTCGCGCCGTCCGGCGACAGGCCCGCCAGAGCAGTCCACAGAAGCTCTCTCCCCGCGCTACGCGACAAGCTGCTTGCGCGCCGCGGGCGGGGCGAGTGAGCGGCGCCTCGGCGTGAGCCGCGCACCAAGCCAATACATTCGGAATGCCGGTGCACAGCGGTAGCAGGCGGGAACCAAGATCACGCCGAGCGGTGGAGGCGTCCGAAGACAGCGATAGCGCTCGCCTGTCGCTGAGTCCGACCACACAGCCAGTATCGGTCAAACCGTGCGATCACTGGGCCTCTCCACGCTTGCGGACATTTCGCGAATCTGGTTCGCCTAACCGAACAGCGCGAGGCCAGACCGCGCTGCGACGTGAGCGTTGCATGCGCCAAAGTTTTGCGCCTTCAGGCCTCCACAGCTTGCGCTTTACACGAGAACGCGAGCGTCTCGGCGGGCCACTCGCGCGCTCCCGCCTCGGACGAGCTCCAATCGTCCCCGCCCCCTCACTCAGAAGACGCTCGCTTACGCCGGTCGAAGCAGTCGTGATCGTGCCGCCGGCCTTGGCACCTGTTCGTCGTCCCATGCGGTTATGTTGTGCACCACATAACCCCTCTTATGTTGTGCGGCGGGTTATGTTGTGTCGACGCTCGGCGGCGCATGTTTTCCCCTGCTCAGCGCGATCTAAGCCTGGTAGCTGCGCAACATAATCGAACATCCCTGATCAGGACTCGCGCGTTCCGGCATCCGGCATCCGGGATCCGAGGGGCCTCAACGGCAGTGGGGAGCTCTCGGCGGGAGGCCGCTGCGGCTCTGTGATCTCGCTACGTGGCTGGAGTTTTGGGGGAGCGCTTGCCCGATGAGGCGACCACGGCGGCGACCGTCCTGCGCGGGTATCCGCGAACCTCGACCGACGGCTCGGCTT